>NZ_NPKW01001029.1:0-940 GCF_002265885.1 Vibrio sp. 03_296 | reverse complement strand
TGACATATACAACCCCTAAACGGTAAGAGTGACATCATATACTCAAAAAGTTTGATTTGTCTGCGAATTAAAAGCTTTCGTACTAATTAACAGAGGACTAATTCTTTGTAACATTAGTTCTCACTAAAAATTTGAACTGTGTTCTATATTTGTTTTGTTGCATGATTTTGGCTTTGTGTTAAATCAGCAAAATGCTCATTATCGCAAGCAATAAATATATCTAAAGTAGTAGTGCATTCTAATATCGAAAACAAAATTGAGTTTTAACTTTTGGTTTTGTTGATAAATGCATTATTAATAAAGTGGCTAGAGGATGTTGATGGGAATAGTGCTTTCGATTACTAGTTTCCACCGTTTTACACCAGAAATAAAAAGTGTGTATTCAATACCAACAAACGAAGAACACTTTTGTATGAAATTTGGGCGCTCTGAGAGCTGTGATTGGGTATTACCTGATCCTGAAAGAATTATTTCTGGTGTTCATGGTGAAATAACTAAGTTGGTAATGATTATCTACTTAGAGATCTCTCTACAATGGCATTTTTGTTAATAAGTCAGTTAGCCCAGTAGGAAATGGTGTCGAGGTGGCTTTAAGTGATAAAGATATTATTAATTTTGGAGAGTATGAAATCGAAGTATCGTTTAAAAATAGCGAAAACCATAACGTAACCCGAAGCCAAATCCACACGAATACTCTCTCACCACGTGAAGTCAATAAAGAGTCAGTCAGTGGTAATGATAATTTTATGGATTTTGGTTTTGATGCAAACCTATTTTTGGCCGAAGAAGAAAAGCAGCATCAAAATCTATCGCCAGAATTAGGTGATTTGGATGATTTTCTCGATGTCTCCCATATTAAGCCCCCACATAGAGCCGACTCAGAAAGAAGAGAGAGCGAACGACTATCTCGTGATGAGAAAGTGGCTAAGCGATGTGAACG
>NZ_NPKW01001028.1:0-638 GCF_002265885.1 Vibrio sp. 03_296 | reverse complement strand
AAATTTGCATAAAAGTGTTATGTGAACCGCGTTTACTATTTTTTTGTATAACGCGCGAGAATGACATCACCAATATTTCGTTAAGGATAAACAATATGTTGTATTTGGAATTCCTGTTCCTTTTGCTGATGCTATACATCGGCTCTCGATACGGCGGTATCGGTCTCGGGGTCGTTTCCGGCATCGGTTTGGTGATTGAAGTTTTTGTTTTCAAAATGCCTCCAACGTCCCCGCCTGTCACGGTAATGCTGATCATTTTGGCGGTCGTGACCTGTGCGTCTATTTTGGAAGCGGCGGGCGGCTTGAAGTACATGCTGCAAGTGGCTGAAAGAATGCTGCGCAAAAACCCGAAACGCGTTACCCTCATTGCTCCTTTTGTCACCTACACCATGACATTCGATGTTGGGTACTGGCCACGCGGTTTACTCAATCATGCCAATCATACGGTGACGTTGCACTGAAAATGGTATTCGACCTGAGCGCCCGATGGCAGCCGCATCCGTTGCGTCACAAACTCGCGATTACGGCCTCGCCAATCTCAGCGGCTGTGGTTTACTACCTTGCACAGCTTTCTGATATCAATCATGAGATTACGCTCCTTTCTATTCTGCTTGTGACTGTGCCAGCAACACTGTTTG
>NZ_NPKW01001027.1:0-591 GCF_002265885.1 Vibrio sp. 03_296 | reverse complement strand
TTGTTTTGCCATTAAGTTTTCTTTCTTCATCGTGATTCTATTCCCTTAGTTTTCGCATCAATCGCGTGAAATGATGACAGCTTATTGAACGTTGTTCAATTAATTTGTGTACGCGACATCCGCCCTGATGGTACGTGAGATGTAATTAGAGAGAGTAAGCGGGTATGTCGATTACGAAATATGTTGATAGCTTGCGCATCGGCACAACATTTAACCGTTTGCGGCAATACATTTCATTAAAGTTTGATTTACATTTGCTTGTGCTACTAKAATCCGGACTCTAATTCAAAAAACAAAAGAAAGTGAAGTCATGAAACTGGAAACTGTCGATTATCTTGCTGATGATGCATGCAGAACAATTTGTCACATCGACTGCGCGAACTGGGTTTGGACGWTTTGAAAAATCACCCAATTCCGAAAGAGTTGGTGGAATCGATTTATAAGAACTGGTACGAGTTTTTCTCAACGGAACAAAAACACGATTTCCATTTTAATGTTGAAACACAAGATGGTTACTTCCCACCGTCGGTTTCTGAAGTGGCGAAAGGGCATAGCGTTAAAGACATCAAGGAATACTTCCACGTTTATCCT
>NZ_NPKW01001026.1:0-431 GCF_002265885.1 Vibrio sp. 03_296 | reverse complement strand
ATGTGGAATACAACACCACAGAGCTGACTGATGACGCCACTGAGCTCACTGCTCGCTTTAAATTCGAAGTGAGTGCAGAGAAACTGATTTTTGAACTGAAAAGCCGCTCTTTATCACGTTAATCCCTAACGTTATTCTTAGACGAGCCTACGATTTAGGCTCGTCTTTTATTTTGATCTGCTGCCACTTCAGTGCACCGTTGGTTTCAAAACTCTTCTCCGCAACACACTCAAGCAACACACCTTCAACATTCAATACCGCACCAATGGAATACGCTTGATCTTGGTAATAACACACCCGTAAGCGTGCTGGCGTTTCTGCTGCACCACGGCCCAGATCTGTCCCCGTCGATACCGTTTTTGCTACCGCAGGCCMMGAGCTCAACAGCAACAACATCAGCGCAGCCAAACCACGAATCGCAGTGTATACCT
>NZ_NPKW01001025.1:0-793 GCF_002265885.1 Vibrio sp. 03_296 | reverse complement strand
GGCGTTAGATTGGTAGGTGACGTAGTTATTCAGTAACTCCGCTTTTTGGCTCCCAACGAAATGGCTAAATCGCATTCACGCTGGCTGCATCCAGCAATCGCAGTAAATTCTTAATGCGAATCCTTCGAGTATTCGATAGAATTTTGTGCATAGACCGAGATGTCTTCTCGTTCAAACGCGTAACAATGCGGGGTATAGATAAGTTTTGCATTGCCCACAGTCAAAAATCGCCCAAGAAATCCCGCCTTGCTGGAGTGGAGGTGGATCACCTCCGGCTGGAGTTGTTTGATACGTTGATTGGCACTCAAGAAAAATTGAACCAGATTACCATCAATGAAGGTGGATGATTGAAATTGGTTGTTACCGTTTTCTTTCGTAGAATCTTCTTCACGGGCTCGGGCAAAAAGGTGATGCTCAATAGGTTCATTCCTTGATGAATAAACGTAGCTATAAAGTGCAGTTTGTACACCACCGCCAAATGCTTCTGTAATATGCAGTACTTTTTTCATTTCTGACTCGTCCCTGGTGTCTTTAACCATTTGTTCTTAAATTGAGCTCTCTCTTCCTCTGAATATAAATGACGGTAGAGTGGTAGGTCGTACATGTAAATAGCTTTAGAAAGTCGTAATTGTTTTGAATGACTATAGATATTTGAATACCACTTGTTTTTTGCTTCATTACTGTTTTTWAAATAAAGCCATCAACGTTGAGGAATTTAGCGATGTCACTGTCTAATTTATTAAGATGTTCGCACTTTATTAGCATCACTTCTGTTTTCTTGTTTTTGAAAAGA
>NZ_NPKW01001024.1:0-493 GCF_002265885.1 Vibrio sp. 03_296 | reverse complement strand
CCGTCAGAGCGCTGAAACTTGGTCCGCAAATTTGCGTTGTTGACCTTTGCCGCGCTACTGGCCACCAATGCTATTCATATTTGGGCCGCAGCGCATGCCTATCAACCGGTGACCACGGTGAAGTCGCTATTTACCGCTGTTTTATCCTGCTACAGCAGATAAATTTATGCGCAAACAAGGTTGGGTGGATGAACAGGCGCTTGAAGCGTCAAAAGGCACTAGGCGTTTAACGCAAAAATGATTTGAATTACCCATTAGCACCACTTCAAACACAACCTGTAGAGAAACCGCTCAATATTATGTTGCTGGTGGTGGATTCTTGGCGCGCCGATACCTTCAACGCAGACAATACGCCAAACATGTGGAAATACGCGCAGTCGGGTGTGGTTTTCAATAACCATATCGCGACTGGCAACGCGACTCGTACRGGTATCTTTGGTCTTTTCTACGGCATTCCGGGCACCTACTGGCATGGATTCCTAGCAAACCAACA
>NZ_NPKW01001023.1:0-782 GCF_002265885.1 Vibrio sp. 03_296 | reverse complement strand
TGCTCTAACACATCCGCCGCCAAATGTTGTGCTTCATCAATCACCAATAAGGTTTGGATGTTTTGCTGATGATTTTCCAACAAAACTGGTAAATGCGTTGGTTGAGCTGTTTAAGGGAAGAATTAGCTGCGTAGCTCAAGCCAAACTCATCACAAATGGCTTCAAGCAGTTCGACACTGGAAAAAGTTGGGTTGAGCAGTAAAGCGGCACACGTTTGAGCATCAAGATTGGCCAACATTCGATTTTGCGACTGTGGTTTTCCCCGTCCCCACTTCTCCAGTCAGCATGGCAAAACCACCACCATCGCCGAGGCCAGCCTGTAAATGTGTGATGGCTTCACGATGGCGCTGACTTAAATAGAGATAGCGGGAATTGGGCACTATCGAGAAAGGCAGCTCAGAGAAACCAAAAAAATCCTTATACATACACAGACCAAATGACAATACGTCAATTGAATAGAGAGCAAAGTACCATTGCTTGCTACAATGTCCAGTCAGATACGCAAATATTCGAGGTCACACGCGTGGAAGTTTACTTAGTGGGTGGAGCGGTAAGAGACAAGCTATTGGACATTCCCGTCTACGATCAAGATTGGGTTGTCGTTCGGTGCAACCGCGGAACAAATGCTCAATGCTGGGTACTCTCCTSTCGGGAAAGAGTTTCCGGTTTTCTTACACCCCAAAACCAAACAAGAGTACGCGCTGGCTCGTACTGAGCGAAAAACAGGCCAAGGCTACAAAGGCTTTGAGTGCTTTTTCTCCCAGATGTGACTTTAGAAGAAG
>NZ_NPKW01001022.1:0-634 GCF_002265885.1 Vibrio sp. 03_296 | reverse complement strand
GTTCGTTGTCGCGGCGTCTRCCGGACTATTTGTTGCAGCATGATGCACCGAAAGAGCCCAACGATCTCGCCAATCACAACTGCCTGATTTACCGAAGCTGGGAGCGTGACTACACCAGTTGGGCGTTTCGTCGCCAAGGAGAGCACCTTAGCGATTAAGGTGTCGGGTAATTATTCGGTCGATCTGGCTGAGGCGGTTCGGGATGCGGCGATCTCTGGGTGGGGAATTGGCTATCTGGCGACCTACTTGCTCGGTGATGAATTTAGAACGGGGAAACTGATTCAACTGTTGCCAGATTGGCGCGCGAATCAGGAAATGCCATTTTACGCTGTGTATCCTAGCCGCCAGCATATGCCGAAAAAAACCTCTGCTGATCATCGATTTCATTAAACAAAAAATCGGTACGCCGTGTCATTGGGACAAACAGCTTGAGCCCTAGTCAGCTTTCCCGATTAGATGTGATTTGAGTCACAAATATTTTCTTATTCCAGAAACATATTTCCATATGGAAACAATAAAATCGAGGCAAACGTTTATCTTGTTTTTATTCAATGAGTTAAGTGCTTTGGTTTTATTGCGTTTTTCTAATGAACCACCTTGTTAACATTCTCGACTTGCATCTTACGAGGCTGGT
>NZ_NPKW01001021.1:0-465 GCF_002265885.1 Vibrio sp. 03_296 | reverse complement strand
ATGGTGACTCTGAGCTGGCAATCGCCCTGTGCGGTACGGAAAATACCAACAGRGACTTGTTGCTGAGGGTGGAAGCGGAAGGTTCTAAATAGGAGAGAAACTCTGCCCTTAAATAGGGCGCTTTCTCTGCCAAGTAAGCCAGTTGGGCAGCATCAAAGCGAAGTTCTGCGAGGCGGTCGATTTCCGCACGAACCTCTTCCACTAAATCAGACAAGTTGTCATCCGAGCGAACGATCAGTTCGTAGCGCACTTGCGTTTGAGGATWAAATCGATACGCGGCTTGCATCATTATTGATTTTATAGACATCTAAATCAAGAACACTTTGAATAATGGCATGGTTGAAAAAGTGGCGCGCACATGTATCTGTTTTCACCCTATTTAGGTTAAGAACATTTTGTTCATTAATGTGCTGAACTCTAAATGAGAGAGTGTAGTTTGTCAATTTTTGTTACTAACGTCTCATG
>NZ_NPKW01001020.1:0-794 GCF_002265885.1 Vibrio sp. 03_296 | reverse complement strand
ATCATCGACTATTATCAACTCGAATTGGCTTATCCATAGGTCAATCCATCTAAATTCAATAACACCGTTATTTCAGTCCCAAAGCCAGGTTCACTCATTAGTTCAAAATCACCACCAATGAATTCCACTCGCTCTCTCATATTTCTTAACCCAATGCCTCGTTTACGTAAAGCATCACTGACGTTAAATCCATAGCCATCATCGCGAATCAGTAACTGAAGAATATTGCCCATCTGCTGCAAAATCATCCGTCACTTTTTTCGCGCCTGCGTGTTTTTCAATGTTGTTGAGCGACTCTTGTACCACCCGATAGAGTGTCGTGGCCACCTCGGATTTTAAACGGCCATCTTGCGTATCGAACAAATGTCGATTCTATGCCCGAATGGGAACGAAAATCCTGCATCAAGCTCGATAACGCCGCTTCAAGGCCAATGTCATCCAGCGCGCTGGGGCGAAGCTGATGTGAGATATGACGAACTTCGTTAATGGCCGTGGTGAGCGATTGTTGAGATTATCGAGATTGCACTTTAGCGACGGTCTTGCACYTTGTGCGCCAGCAACTCCAAATGACATTTGCTTGAAACCAACAGTTGGTTAATCCCGTCATGGAGCTTCTCGAGCGAGGTGTTTTTTCTCATCTTCTTGAAACATCACCGTCTTGTGGGCCTAACTCTTTGAGGTTTTTATCGGCCAAGCGGTGTTCGTGCAGGTTAATGGCTAACGTCAGCACCACGATGACCGACACCGTGACCAACAAAATCACCACCACCGAGAAGAATGTCGTTTCAATGTTT
>NZ_NPKW01000102.1:0-105394 GCF_002265885.1 Vibrio sp. 03_296 | reverse complement strand
GATAAAAATACGTTCGAAYACATCCGTGCCATTAAAGCGACGAATGCGGTTTTGGCTTAGAGTAGAAGCGTGGATGACTTTCTCTGTTAATGACATCCGTAAGAACCAACGGTAAGCGACATTCACTTCAATTTCTTTAACGAGCTGACGCTCACTTTTTATACCAAAGATATAACCAAGCAAGATGATTTTGAAGAGACGAACAGGGTCAACTGGTGGACGCCCATTATCTTTACAATAAAGATGAGCAACTTCATCACGAATGAATTCGAAGTCGATAGCATTATCGATTTTGCGCACTAAATGGTCTTTAGGAACTAACTGTTCCATCGTCACCATTTCCAGTTCGTATTGTTGCGGGGTGGGTTCTTGAAGCATATCGGAGTGTCCATATTTCGATACCCCTATTAGATCAAAGGTCTAGCTCGAAAGCTAGACCTTTGTCAGCAGTCTGAGGCAGAACCCAAGTTCTGCCTTTTGCTGTTTAGCCCAATCTCACTTTGAGTTTTGGTGAGTAGTTACCACTTCATTTCACCCATGCTCACCTTCGCCCCAATGGTAACGCCTTCATCTGCCGTCAGTAGTGGGTATTGCGCCGTGATCTTTTCAATCAATTGCGTCGAGTTGCTTGATTGCTCTACATAGCGCTGCCAATCCACCACATACTGTTTCGTGAAATCAACCGCCTCTACACGAGGGGGAACTTGCCCTAAGTAATGGCCTGGGATCACGCGCTTTGGCTTCAATTGCTTCATACGATCGAGTGATGCAACCCACTCAAGACGTTCCTCTTTGGTTTGACTATCAGCCATCCAGACATGAATGCCACTGTAAGTGGATACCCCACCCAATGCGGTTTTGAGAGACGGGATCCAGTAGTACGCGTTATGCGTACCCGCTTCTTTTAGCTCAATCTTTTCACCTTCAAGCACGATGTCGCCGTTGTAGACCTCTGGCACATAAAGCTGACTTGGCGCACCTTCGCCAAGAATTGGCCCCCAGTAACCGATCTTTTGATCTTTTGTGTGATTGATGTGATCAACGATGGTTGCCGTCGCTTTAATCTTTACTTGAGGAAAGGCTTCCACGATCGGCTGAAGACCAAAATAGAAATCTGGATCACCACCAGTAATGTACACCGTTGTGAGTTCTTTGCCCGATTGACGAATCAACTCCACCAGCGCTTTACCTTCGGTAGTACTGAATTGTGCATCGAACAAAATGGCTTCTTTTTTCCCCGAAATCAGCGTCGAGCTGACCGGAAAAATGGCCTTTTCTTGTGGGTTATAAGTGGTCAGTTTCAGTGCAGCCAATGCTGGCTGGCTCAGGGTTGCGAGTACCGCAACGGCAAGTATTTTCTTCATAGAGTTGGCCCTTTGAGTTATCGGTTATCAACGGGCTCTAATGTATTTCGTTTTATTTGCGCGAAATAGCCACACATACACACATCACTAGTGTGAATTATGCACTAATAGTTCACACTCACCGTTTATCGTTTATAACGCCTGCCACAGCGGATCGCTTGCCATTCGCTGACAAATAAAATCAATAAACTGCCGATGTAACGGCGTGATCTGCTTACGGCTTGAATAGACGAGGTAAACCCCTAGTTCATCAGGCTGCCAATCCGGTAAGACGGGCAATAGACGACCTTGTGCAAGATGTGGCGCCACCGCAGCATAGGGCTGCTGGCTAATGCCACTTCCATGCAGTGTTGCCGATAACACGATCGTAGAAATATTGGCGGTGATAGGGCCTTGAATATCGATACTTTCTCGGCGGTTATCTCGGGTTAAATACCAACGGTTTTTGCCAAAGTAACTGAAGCTTAAACAACGGTGTGCTGGCAAATCGCTGGGCTGCTGCGGATGACCAAACTGTTCAAGATACGCAGGTGTGGCAACAAGGGCACTACGACACACACCCATTTGCCTTGCAATAAGCCCTGGGGCCAAATCATTGGTAATTCGTACCGCCAGATCCACCCCCTCTTCAATTAAGTGGGTGCTGCTATCGGCCACCAGCAGTTCGATCTGAACCTCTGGCCATTGAGCACAAAACGCTTCCACGGCTTGCAACAAGAAATGCTCAATTAAAGAGTAGGCCGAAGCAATACGAAGCTTGCCAGAAAGCGTATTGTTTTGCCGATCTCGTATCGCGCTCACTTCATTAGAAAGGGACAGCATTTGATAGGCGAGTTCGAGCGTTTGCTCTCCAGCATCCGTGAGGCTTTGTTTACGGGTGGTACGGTGAAGCAAACGGCTTCCAACCCACTCTTCCAACTCACTAAGATAGCGGGATACCTTGGTCCTCTCGATTTCGAGCACGTTTGCAGCGCCAGACAAACTGCCTTGTTCTGCAATTGCAACAAAGGCCCTGAGAGCCTCTAATCTGTCCATTTCTCACCTCATCTCGAGAGTATCTACTCTAATTCATTACATTTCATTACATACAATCTTTTATCTCTATTAATCAACAATTTAATTAATAAAAAGTTACATCCACTCACAGACTCATAGATTGCATGAATTAATTGTTTCACTACACTGCCCACCGAACGACAACCAAGCATAGATAAAAATAATTTGCGTTAACAATGTCTTAACGCATCGATCTGAGCGATTGGCGCAGATTGGATTCTTTTTCTTGGCAACTTTTATATTGCTTACCCAACAATTTGGCTACACATGCGAACCATCCACATTTTGGTCGTGGTGACTTCTCACTCATACGCCCAGCGTTACGACTAGGCTGAGTATCGTCAAATGGGTATACCACAACACAACAAATATTATGATTACTATTACTTCGGATTCACTCAATATCGCTTTAGCGCTTCTTAAAGAAGCAAACTTTACTCGTGACCAGATTTTTTATAACGACGGGGTACGCAGCCATCAAGTTCTGGGACTGAATGTTAAATATGAAGATTTTGAAATCGGTGGAATGTATCTCAGACAAGAGACCCGTTACACGTTAGTTTTGCACGCAGCAGACTGCATCGAGTTCTGGTTTGATCGAGAGCAGGTTCGCTTCGAATCACGCAAAATCGTTCTGCCTCATTCTAATGTGGGTCTTCCTTCCGAGCTTGCTCAGCATAACTTTTAAGTCCTAATATCTTCTGCAGGATAGGCTCTGAGTTATTCTCACCTGTAGAAGCGATAACCCGAACTTCCAAGGAGAGGAAGAACGGGTTATCCATTACCCTCTCTCTAATCTGCTACGTAAGCGCGCAAGAAGATACGCACCATTTCATTGATGTGCGCCTGTTGATCTTGCTCGTTGGGCTGCGCAAGGTTTGCCACCAATTGCGGCCATAGAAATTGACCGTGGAACAGATTTAACAAGGTAGCCATGAACTGCTGGCTATCGCCAGAGATGAGCCTTCCGTCACTGATGGCATTTTCTATCCATTGTTTGAGTTCTACGTCTTTGCCCCCCATCAAGGCGAGGTATCGCTGTGCCAGCTCGGGCTCTCGAATGAACTCACCCACGATCATACGCACCACAGGCAAACCCACTTCACTGTAGAGACCGGTCACTTTGCGCTGCAAGTACGCTTTGAGCTGCGAGTCCAGCGCCACATGAGCTTGATAAACAAAAGTGGTGTGCTCTTTTTGCTTTTCCACCATGGCATTAATGGCTGCAGTGAACAGCAGCTCTTTGCTTTCAAAGTGTCGATACAAAGTGCGTTTTGAAGTGGATGCTTTTTCGCATACGCGATCCATGTTGGCGGCATTAAAACCAAATTCTATAAATTCATTTTTGGCGGCCTCAATCAGGGCAAGCCGTTTTTGCTCGGTAACTTTCATAGCCATCCTCTTTTAATGCCGTTTAGTATAGAGCAAAAATAACAAAAGTACACTTTCAAGTTTACTTGTAAAAAATTAGGTGTATGATCGTCACAAAATGGCGTTCAACGGATGAGAGACCATTGACAGGTGCCTAAGCCAAGGCGATGTACAACAATGGCTGAACCGCTTATGTCGGTTTTGCTCTATTTATTGATGTTTAACGAATGAAAAAAGCCGTTCTGCTCTCCTTACTGTTTGCTGCTTGCTCCACCCCAACCGTAGCAGACTCCTTTTCACTGCCTATCTGGAAAGAAGACGCAGAAGCGCTTGGTTACACCTTGCCAAAACCGATCGGCTTTAACTTGAGTTACATGACGATGGAGCAAGGCATCAATGTCGATTCCATCGATCTGCAAGGGTTGGACTTCATTCAACTCAACGCGGATCCTGGTAAACAGTACACCGAGGTGCTGACTCTACGTGCTGATGTTTGGCTGCTTCCCTTTTTAAACCTCTATGGCTTAGTCGGCAAACTCGATGGCTATTCAACAACCGATGTCAACTTAACTGTTGGCTCATTTCTCAGTACAAAAATCCAAGACTTTCGTTTGGATCTGGATGGCTACACCACGGGCTTTGGCGCGGTGCTAGTCGGCGGTTATGAAAACTGGTTTGCGTTGGTGGACGCGAGCTTCACGCAAAGTCGTTTGACCGTTATCGACGGCACCATTGACGCGATTGTTATCTCTCCCCGCGTCGGTTATGACTTCAATCGCCACGGGACACCGCTGCGTATTTGGGCTGGTGCCATGTATCAAGATGTTGAGCAAACACTCAAAGGTTCGCTTTCCGATCTTGGCTTGCCCTCGTCCTTAACCTCACTGCTGCCTAGTGATGCTCGTTTCGAAGTTCAGCAACACTTGCAAACCCCATGGAACCCCATTGTGGGTATGCAGTATCAAATTAATGAGAGTTGGTATCTGCTCGGTGAGTTTGGTTTTGGTGACCGCCAGAGCATGTTCTTCTCAGTCGATCGGAGATTCTAACCCATGGGCAAAGTTGGGTATTGCGCTCTGCTGGCTCTCACCAGTGTCAGTGCCTTTGCAAAACCACAAAGCAGTTGGGTAGATAACCTACTGGAGAAACTGGGTGCCAGCGACACGGTCGATACCAGCAAACTGATCGACTGGGGCGTGTTACCGGGCCCCTTTGTCAACCCAGAACAAGGGCTCGGCATCGGCATCGCGGCCGTGGGATTGTATACACCAACAGGCTGGCAATCTACAGATCCTTACTCCACCTTAACCCTGACCTCCTACGCCTCTACTTCAGGCTCTTACGGATTAGGGGTGGAAAATCGCACCTATCTTTGTGGCGATCGCATTCGCTTACTGATCGATGGTTGGCTGAGCCATACGCCCGGTTATTACTGGGGCCAAGGCGAAAGTGCGGCGCAGACCGACAGCAACAAAACTCAGTACAATGCGCAACGTTACCAGTTCAACCCGAAAATCGCTTATCAGATTGCGCCAAACGTCTATCTCAAAGCGGGATGGCACTGGCAAACCTACCAAGGGGTAACTGTTGACGATGAGACCCCTGTGGCCAAAGCGCTGAGTAACGGCAGAAGCAGCGGTATGGTGCTGGGTATGGAATACGACAGCCGCGATTTCGAGCCCAATCCGGCAATGGGCAGCTATTGGAATCTTGAATGGAGTGACTTTCGCCATCAGTACGGCAGTGATACCAACTACCAACAATGGTTGATGAATGTACGCCATTACCTGCAAGTTTCCTCACAAACCATTGTGGCGATGGAACTCTATAGCCAAGCGTTTACCGGTGACGTGCCTTGGTACGATCAAGCCATGCTGGGCGACGACCAACGGATGCGCGGCTATTATCAAGGCCAATATCGCGATCGCAATCAGCTTTCCACCCAAGTGGAGGTGCGCCATAGCTTTAATCAACGTCATGGGATGGTGGCTTGGGTCGGCGCAGGCACCATTGCCCCTCACTACAACGAGTTGCTCGAACAATCTTGGCTCCCCACCGTCGGCATCGGTTATCGTTTTGCCTTCAAAGCGCGTATCAATGTCCGCGTCGATATGGGATTTGGCAAAGAGAGCAGCGGTTTCTATTTTCATGTCAATGAGGCGTTTTAGAAAATCATGATGAAAATGAACAAAACAACTCTTCTTCTGTTGCTCGCCAGCTTCTCTTCCTCGGTGTTTGCCGAGGTCGGTGCCCCCGTGGGTGTGCGCCCATGTTGCGCCTTTGGTTACGACCTAAAAGCCCAGTTGGGAGGCATTCCCGTCCCGTTCTTTTCAGTGGGTAACGTGGTGGACGCCGACAAAATTGGCCAGCACCGCTACAACGATGGCTCACAATCCGTGTCGGGCAATTTGCTCGGACTGGGCGATGAAAGCAACGGCCTCATTTTTACCCAACACGCTGGCTTTATTGATACCGCCCACGTTCGAGACACCGCGGATTACACCTTCTATCTCTATCAAGAAAACCTCACCCATCTTGGTCAGGAATATCAGGTTGAGCTCAAACAAGAGCTGCGTGTGCGGCAGATCCATTGGCAGCCTCAGTTTCAGGCGGAGTCTCTGAGTCAAGCCGAAAAAGTACAACGTAGCGCTGACGCGGCCGCGTTCATCGCCTTTCAATTAGCGCAATGGCATGAAATTGCCCAATGGTTTGGTTTGATGTCCGTCGGCGGCTTCGACGAGTTAGCGTCGGCCTTCTCCCCAGAAGATCTCTACTCCAACATGCTTGGCGCACAACTGGCGAAACAGGTGATTCTTGCCACTCCTACCTTGGATAAGAAAACCTTCTCCAAAAACGTTGATCACGCCCTGCAACAACGCCTAAGCGAACTCAAAGCGCAATCGAAAAAGATCACTCAACAGAAGATTGAAGCGCTCGATGGGTTATGGTGGGACAGCGCACGTCGTTTGCCTGACAAATGGTTGCTGCTCAAGCGTGACTACCAGCTCGCTTACACCCTTCAGCCTAATTACCCGGGAAGCGAGCATACTCTGTCACTCAATGCGCACTTTTCTGATGGTAGTCCGATTTCCGATTGGGTCAATTTGAAACTGATTGCCAGCAACGAGGAGAAGCACTTTTCAGCCTTGCCTGACACCCTGAAAAAAGCGCAAGTCTGGACGCATCAGAACTTTGCGAGTTTGGCCGATTTTGCTTATCAACAAGATGCTCGTCATCACCCTAAGTCATTCTCTCCTCAGGTAGGTGAAGAGTAATCAAGTGCATAACTTTCGCTTGTTTATGCAAAATCAAGAGGCATATGCATAGCGATTATCATCTGGTAAGAATTGATGGGTTTGTTTATCTATCGATAAAAAAGATAAACAACCTAATTCAACAGATAAATATTCTAGCTTACTTTGTTATCACCTTGTGAATATACTAAAATTTCAGGTGATATAGATCACATCTATTAATCCAATTCATCAATTTACTTTTTTATTTTTAGTGGACACTGCTACCCTGCAGCTCCCCTTGAACTGAACTCAAGGTGCATAACTATAAGGAGTGTTCATATGAATACCAAGAAACCGATGTCGCTAACCGGCCGTGTAATTCTTGGCATGGTTGCGGGTATCTTGACAGGATTCGCGATTCGCGCGCTATTTGCTGACAATGGATTTGTTGACGCATACATCGTAAATGGACTTTTTGAAGTCGGCGGTAAAATCTTTATTGCCAGCTTAAAAATGCTTGTTGTACCACTGATTTTTGTTTCGCTTGTTTGTGGTACCAGCTCACTTAAAGATATCTCGACCCTAGGTCGTATGGGTGGTAAAACCCTGGCGTTTTACATCACTACCACCGCCGTTGCTATCACGCTCGCTCTGACCATGGGTACGGTATTCCAACCTGGGGCAGGTGCAGATCTCACCGCAGCAAGCTCGTTCAAATCGGCAGAGGCACCGTCATTGGGTCAAGTGATCATCGATATGTTCCCGACCAACCCAATCAGTGCGATGGCCGAAGGCAAAACGCTTCAAGTGATCGTCTTCGCCCTGTTGTTTGGTATTGCCATCAGTGCAGCCGGTAAACCGGGTGAGCGCATTGCGGCGATCTTCTCTGACCTTAACGAAGTGATCATGAAGCTGGTTGCGCTACTGATGAACCTAGCCCCTTACGGCGTGTTCTTCTTGATGGCGAAACTGTTTACTGGCCTAGGTTTGGGCGCAATCATTAATCTAGGTGAATACTTCCTAGTGTTGACGGCGACACTGCTCATCCATGGTTTGGTCACTTACAGCTTGATGCTAAAAGGCTTCACTGGCCTAAGTCCATTGACTTTCTTGAAGAAAATGGAAGATGCCATCATGTTTGCCTTTTCAACAGCCTCGTCTAACGCGACCATCCCTGCCACCATGGAAACGGTAAAAAACCGCCTAGGCGTAGACAACAAAATCGCCTCGTTTACGGTTCCGTTGGGCGCAACCGTCAACATGGATGGAACAGCCATCATGCAAGGTGTGGCGACTGCGTTTATCGCTCAAGCATTCAACATCGACCTTAGTATGGGTGACTATGTGATGGTGATTCTCACCGCAACATTGGCATCTATCGGTACCGCTGGTGTTCCGGGTGTTGGTCTGGTCATGCTGGCGATGGTACTCAACCAAGTGGGTCTACCACTGGAAGGTATCGCGCTGATCATGGGTGTCGACCGTCTACTGGATATGATCCGCACGGCTGTCAACATCACTGGTGATGCGTGTGTTTCGGTGATTGTTGCGAAATCAGAAGGTGCCTTAGATCTTGACCGCTTTGCCGATCCAAAAGCAGGCGAGAAAGAAGAAGAAGTACACCTAAAACGTGCAGACGCTTAATCAGCAATTGCATCGTTAATAGGCACGAACAAACAGCGAAAAATAAACCCCGTAGAGAGAACTCTCTGCGGGGTTTTTACTTGGGGTCACGCTGACCGTGATGCCATCCACAGGCTATGAAAGCACCATGCGTTGTTGAAGGTATTCTATAAAGGTTTTAATCTGCTGCGGCACGTACTTTGACTGCGCATATTGCGCCAAAATCTGCCCTTGATAATTGCCGCCAAGGTGCCAGTCACTGAGTAACTCGGTCAATGCTCCCGACTCAATATAAGGACGAATCGCAAACTCAGGAAACACCGAAATGCCAAATCCTCTCAGCACCGCTTCACGGCGAATTTCACTGTGATTGACCGCAAATGAGCCCTTCACATTCACCGAAATTTTTCGGCTGCCGATGGTAAAATCCCACACCCTATCCCGCGGATTTTCTCCCAAACACAAACAGTTGTGGCCCACTAAATCATCTGGATGATTCGGCGTGCCTTGCTGCTGCAAATACTCTGGGCTTGCACACAACACCAAACGGCAGCGACCTAAGCTACGAGCCACTAACCCTTCGGTTGGTTTGTCGGTGATTTGGATGATCACGTCCACCTCATCGCCTATCGGGTCGATATAGTGATCCGCGACTTTCAGTTGCAGCGCCACTTTGGGGTGATCAGCAATGAAATCGAGCACAAGCGGCATCAACACCTGACGAGATAACGCTTTCGGCGCGGCAATGCGCAGTGAGCCCGATGCTTCACTTTTGTCCGTTTGCGCGGCGGAAACCGCCATCTTCGCCGCATTCATCATATCACTGCACAGGCTATAGACCTCTTGCCCCGTCGCACTCAACCGCATTTGTCGCGTTGTGCGCTCAAGCAGTTTCTTTTCCAGCACATTTTCCAAACGAGTTATCGAGCGACTGACCGAAGACGGCGACACACCAAGCTTTTGCGCGGTTTTCGAAAAACTGCCAGATTCGACCACATTAACGAAAATTGCCATCTCAGAAAGCAGTGGAATTAGCCTATTTGTGTCCATGGCGCAATTATCCTTTGCATTTTCACTGTATTGTTCCGTTGAAGTTACTTATAGATACTAAATAAGTCAATTGACATTAGTCAGACAACATCAAGGACAGAGAGATGAAGAAAATCAGAAGTATTGAGGATGTACAAAACGTCGCGAGCCAAGCCAAACATGTGTTGACGCTCTTTAGCGGCGGCTTAGATAGCTCTTACTTGCTCGAAATTCTCAAGAACAGCCGCGCAAAAGTCACCGCGGTGGCCATTGATCTTGGCGATGACATCGAAGAATCCAAACTCAAGCTCATCACCGATCATTACGGCTTCAATTTAAAAATCCTCGATGCAAAACAGGAGTTTGTTGAACACAGCCTCTTTTGCGCCATACAAGCACAAGCGCTTTACCTAGGTGACTATCCGGTCAGTTCCTCACTCTCTCGACCAATCATTGTTAAAAAAGCGGTCGAGCTGGCGCAGAACCTCGGTTGTGACGCCATCATCCACACCGCAAATCAATCGCAAAATAGCTTACGCCGTCTCAATGGCGCGATTGAACGTTCAGGCTACCAAGGTTTCTACGGCTCGCCTTATGAGTATTCCGCCATCAGCCGCGAAGAAAAAGCTCAGACGCTGTTTCACTCCGGTTTGGTTGGCTTTAAATCTCGTAATGTCAGTGGCGATTCCAATTTATGGTGTCGCGAGTTTGAATCCGGCATCTTGGACGATCCGGAAAACTTCACCCTCACTGATTCGCTTTTTACCTGGTCGCGTTGGCAACCAGAGCACCATCTTGAAGGCAACAGCATCAAGATCGGTTTCAAACAAGGTTATCCGGTTACCTTAAATGACAAACCGATAACTCTACTCGAGTTAATAGCGTTTATTAACAACCACGTTGGCGCGTATGAGATAGGTCGTTATGTAGGGTTCGACCATCTCGATCAAGACGAAAAAGTGTTAGAGGTGCGCGAAGCACCCGCCGCAACTCTCTTGATGAAGGCTTATAAGTTGCTGGAAACGGCCACTTTACCTACCGATGTTCTCAAAGCCAAAGCATGGCACAACGAAACGTGGACTCAAGAAGCGGTCGAAGGTCGCTTCGGTAGCCTGTTGCAAAATGCCAGCTATGCGTTCATCGCTCACACTGCCGAGCATGTCTCTGGCAGTGTCCTCTTTCAACTTTCCCGAGGTAATGCAATCGCCACCAGTATTGTTGCAGATAATGCACGATACCTGCGTGATCGCGACAATTGGGAGATAAACGTGGCGCATACCCGCAGTATGCGCTCGGTTCAACTTGAACCGACATCTGATAAACAGCATCAAGTCGCGTAACGGAGGCGCAGATGACAATGACAGAAAGCACGACTCATAAAACCAAGCAGAGCGTTCTTCCCATTTCGCAACAGCTGAAAAAGTACAAATACGTCTTTATCAATGGACGACAAATGACGTTACTACTCAGCACTCATGTTGGCGAAGTGATTCGATTCAAAAACTGCTGGAACCAACTAGAACGTGATCGCTATATGGCTGACGGTGGAACATACCGTTATCGCCGCTATGGTCAGTTCACTAAACTTGCGCGTAGCAAAGAAATTGTAATGATGCCGCACGAGCCCTATGTTCAACCGTCTTACATCAACACACTCAATGGCGATATTGAACGTCACTTTGAACCGTTAACCGACCGCTTTGTGACCTCCCCTGTACTAGAAAAACTGCTCAAGATGATGAGCGAAATCTATGACGACGTCGAAGGCGAACCGCAAAACTGGAATATCCGTTTGCACCCCTATCGTATCACCGCAACGGAAGCGGAAGCAGGCGAACCAACGCCTGAAGGGTTGCATCGCGATGGCGTGACTTATATCGCCTCGATGATGATCAACAAGATCAATGTATCCGGTGGCGAAACCCGCATCACCGATGACAATCAAAATGAGCTCGAGCGCATCACGCTCGACAAGACTTTCGACATCGTCATGGCAGATGATGCCGCTACGATGCACGAAGTCTCCACTATTACCCCCGCGAGCAGTGAAACATCAGCATCTAGGGATGTACTCGTTATCGCTTTTACAAAAATGGAGAAATAACATGACAATAGCGACGAGTTCGTTAAAAAAAGGAAGTTTTAAGTTTCCCCTCACTGAAACACTGCTGCTGTTAGTGGCCGTGTTTTGGGGAACCAGTTACGGGCTCACCAAAAGCGCTCTTGTGTATACCAGCGTTTTGCTCTTTATCTCGATTCGTTTCTCGATCACTTTCCTGTGTATGCTACCTGTCGTGATTCGAGACTTTCGCCAAGGACTCAATAAAGACTGGAAGATTGCCATACCGACCGGCTTTATCCTCTCGGCGATTTTTTTCTGCGAAGTGTTTGGGGTTTCACAAACCTCTGCATCCAATGCCGCATTTTTGATCAGCCTCACCGTTATCCTAACGGCGTTTGCGGAACTGGTGATCAACAAAAAGCGCATTAGTAATACCTTGCTGGCTCTCACTGTGTGCAGTGTCATCGGTGTACTCTTGCTCACCAGCGAGCAAGGCATCGAGCTTTCACTCAACACTGGCGACTACTTTATTTTAACTGCGGCACTGCTGCGTGCCTTAATGGTCACCATGACCAAACGTTTCACCGAAGGCAAAGAGATCACCACCACCACCCTGACCTCTCTACAATCTTTTGTGGTGGCCAGTTGTGCAATCGTCGGCGTGTTGGTGTATGTGCCAGCTGCAGAGATCGTATTGCCCGTCTCGTTGGAGTTCTGGTTAACCGTCGCCTACTTAGTATTGTTTTGTACCCTGTTTGCTTTCTATGTACAAAACTACGCCGTGAGAAGAACCTCACCGACTCGCGTTTCACTCCTGATGGGCAGTGAGCCATTGTTTGGTGCTATTTTCGCCATGGTATGGCTACAAGAATCCCTCACCGCGCTGCAACTGCTCGGTGGCGCACTCATCCTGTTTAGTGTGATTGTTACCTCGACTCGGGATAACTGATCGGATTCCCCCTCTTTGAATCCATCACTTTAAGACAAACCAAAGCGAGCCTCGGCTCGCTTTGGTTTATTTGTCTTATTTGGCTTATTTGGCTTATTTGGCTTATTTGGCTTATTTGGCTTATTTGGCTCACTATGAGCCTAGACATTATCAACTTGCGCATAGCCAGGGAGCTAGGTGAAAGCAACAAACATCAGCTACTGAAAATGAAGTTCTCTTTGTAACCATTCCTTGAAAGCGTTAATCCTTAACACGCGTGATGACGAAGGATCACTGATCACGGAAATGCGAACGCCAGGTTTGAGCCCGATGTTAAATGGCTTGACCAACAAGCCGCGCTCAACGAAATCGGCGGTAATGCTCTCTGTCGCCAAGCATGCACCATGACCCGCAACAACGGCATTAATCGCCATATCGAACGTACTGACTTCCATCCATTGGATCCTTTCACGCTTGGCCAGAACATTGGCACAGTGAAACCATTGATCCCAGTTGAAGGAGGCCGAGTTAAAGTCAATCAGCCAACAGCGTAGCAGTTGTTCTGGCTCAGTAAACTTCATGGATTCTGCTAACTGTGGTGAGCAGTAGGGAAAAATGGCCTCTTCAAATAACGTCTCTTGCTCAAGCTCAAGATGCTCGACGGTGTCATCACCTTGCCAAATGAGCACATCCGTTTCTGTGTGGCGGATATCAATCCCCTTAGCGTTTTGCACACGAATAGGCACATGAGGGAATTCCATGGTGAATTTCCACAATCTAGGCATTAACCAGCGAGTCGAAAACGAGCGAGGGGCGCTGACATTCAACACGCCTTCAAGCGGTTCGTTTTGAATTCGATTGAGCCCTGTGACAATGTTTTTGAAGCCATCATTCACATGCTTTTGCAGGATCTGACCTTTATCCGTGAGATGCATTTCTCGCCCACGACGAACAAACAATTTGCACCCTAAACGATCTTCAAGCTGGCGTAATTTTTGGCTAATGGCGGCTTGGGTAACATGCAGCTCTTCGGCCGCTTTGCTGTAACTTTTTAGCCGCGAGGCCGATTCGAAAAAACGCAGTGCTGAGAGATAACGCAGTCGATTGTCCATAAGCTGAGATTATAGTTCCTTTAATAAATCGTTGTTCGTAACCCATTTTGTTTGCCTTGATAATAGCGCTATCTGATAAGTAATCAAGGACACCACAATGAAGCCAGCTAAATACATTCACATCAAGAAAATGTTTAATGTATTGAAATTTAGACTAATATTTTCAAGTTCAAGCAGAAAAGAAAAGTGTACGACCACCATGAGTGACCATCTCAAGAAAGACATCGGACTAGAGTGTGATGAGAAAGATAAATCACACCACTCTAGGTTTTTATAATGTGAACTAATTTACTAATGAAGATGAAATATTCATCCAATTAAAGAGAAGCGGTTTTGTATCCACTGCCCTTTTCAGCGGGAGCAAGTAAAAACTACTCACTGCTCTCAAGAAAACGTCTGAGCTGCTCTTCGTCGACAATCTCTAAACCGTTTTCTCCTTTGCTAACCAGGCCTTTGTCCATCAGTTCTTTGACGGCACGACGGTAAACGCGGCTTGAAGTGCCAAAACGCTCGGCTTCTTGGTTGACCTTATCAAACCCACCGAGCATGACTGGGTGCTGTTTTTGCTGCAATAAATCAAAAGCGATGTTGTACGCAATGGGGTGAAGCAAGCGGCTAGTGTAGATCTCCATCGAATCTTGATAATCTTCCGCCAGTGCAGAGGCAAAAAACACCATCATTTCCGGCTGCTGCTCTAATGCTTGAGCCAAACGATGAATGCAAATGAGGTCAACTTGCAGATGTTCGTCAGCCGTAACCGTCCATTGACAAGGCGTTTGCGTAAAGAACTCCATTTCACCGAAAATATGGTCATCGCAGTTCGCTTCTCCGAGCTGAAAGCGTCGACCATTAGCCGCTATGATGTTCATAGAAACGCGCCCCACTGGCACAACAAACAGTTGTTCTAGCTTTTCCCCCTGACGTAAGATCTCCGTCCCTGCATCAACGTAGTAACTGCTGACTTGGCAACGGTAGATCAGCTCTCGAAAAGCTTTGCTCTGCTCTGCTAGATAGGCAGAAAAACGGCCTGTTGAGGAAGGCGGGATTCTCATGTTTCACCTCTGTGATGCGTTATAGGAAGAGTACGTTTCCTTGGCCAAGATGTCATCCTTTTACAAAGAGTTTGACGCTCTAGCGCTATCACGATGCAACCAACGTCGAGATCATTTGGCTTCAATCGTGCCTAACGATGTTCCTTATAAAGGGCGATATCTTTTCTAAGGCGTGTTTTGTGATGAAATTTATATGCCAATGATTGCTTAAAGTGTTATAAGACAAATCCAAAGACATCACCATGGGATAGCGAAGGATGGCAATAAAAGGCCAAATAATAGAATGGAATGACGAAAAAGGTTACGGGTTCATTTCTGCCATTGGTGGAGAACTGAAAGTATTCTTTCATATTTCTTCGGTCACAAACCGTGGCTATCGCCCCAAAATAAAAGACAGTGTCACTTTCGACGTGGCTGAAGACAAAAAAGGGCGATTCAACGCTGAAAATGTTGTCGTTCTTGGTGTGCATGGTTTCCCTTTTACCGTTTTGTTTGGTTTTAGCTTTTTAGTTGCAGCAACCGCCTCCGTTGTCCTATTCGATGGGGCAAAAATTCTCATCCCATTGTATGTAGTGTTGAGTATGTTCACCTATCTGATGTTTGCTAAGGATAAACAAGCAGCACAGGAGAATAGTTGGAGAACGCCAGAAAACACCCTGCATCTACTCTCACTACTCGGTGGTTGGCCTGGGGCACTGTTGGCTCAATTTTCGTTGCGACACAAATCGAAAAAACAGCCTTTCAAACTCATTCTATGGCTGACTATCACTCTGAATATCGCCGGTTTTCTTTGGCTATTTACCGAGTCAGGTCGACACCTTGTTCAGTTTGTTTTTGACGCATTTTTACTTTAGGGTATTTTCACCCTAACGCCGTGAGTCAATCGATCTCAAACCATCGATTCCAAACACTGGTTCTCAGCAATAGCCGTTATTGGCTAACTATAAGCTTCACTGAAATTTGGCTCTGCACTCACACCCTTTTCCAAACAAAAAACGGCATCCGAAGATACCGTTTTCTATTGCAAGAAAAGACGCTTGCCTATTGGCAAGAAAGCGCGGTTAGAGCCGCCAATGACGCACGTTTTTCGCCCGCCATCATGGCGTCATCATCATTCACGTATTGGCTTACTCCTTCTTTCACATCTTGCTGGTAGCGTACGACATTATTCAGCACAGAAGCCACGTGCAAACCACGTAAACGACCCACTGTAAACAACGCCGAGGTTTCCATATCGGCTCCCAAGATGCCTTTTTTGTTCCAGTATTGGCACAAAGTTTCTTCATCATCGGTATAGAAGCTGTCGTGAGAACGCACTACGCCCATATGGTAGGGAACAGTTTGCATTTGCAAATAGCCATCCAACCCTTTGAGCAAGCTAAAGCTCGCATAAGCAGGGTAAGCCGCGTCAATGTAGGCTTTTGACCCCCCTTCATCGCGCACAGCCCCTTCCGCTACGATCAACTCACCCAGTGCGATATTCGGTTGCATCGCACCTGCAGAACCAACACGAATGATGTATTTCGCGCCGCATTGCTTGAGCTCTTCAACGGCAATAATCATTGAAGGTGCACCAATGCCCGTGCTGCAAACGGTGATGGCTTTACCTTGAAACTCACCGTTGAAAAGGCGGTATTCACGGTTCTCTGCTATCAGTTCGGCGTTTTCTAGTAACGCTGCAATTCGGTTCGCGCGATCCGGCTCGCCACACACGATCACTCGTTCTGCGACTTGCGTTTCATCAACACACAGATGAGGCTGTTTACTCATGCGACTGCCTCATCGGCCGATTTTTCTGACTTCTGTTGCGTCGATGCTTGGTTACGCTTCGCTGTACGTGCCCATTCACGCGTACCATTCGCAGCAATAAACATTAGGATCGCGTACTGCAGTGACATCGCATACACCCCTTGCATGGCGTAGATGCCGACACTAATGATGTTGATCACCACCCAAAGCACCCAGTTTTCAACATATTTTCTGGTCATGAGGATTTGCGCCACAATGGACAATACCGTCATCGTCGAATCCCAAAATGGGAAAGCGTCAGGCTCCAATACTGGCTCAGCAAGCCCAGCGCCGAACACATTCATGGTGTCCACTGCGATATTTGCCAATGCGAAGAAAAATGGATCGATGTACACGGTCAATAACGCAATCGCACACACGCAGAGGCCCGCCGTGATCACCATTTTCTTTTGGCTCAGCCAGCGCACTTCCAGCAAATCCCCTTCGGCATTCGGTCTTGTCCATGCATACCAGCCATAAACGTTAGCACAAAAGAAAAACAGCTGTAGCAAAAGCAATCCATATAATTGAATTTGGAAGAAGATCACCGCAAATAGCGTCACGTTAATCAAACCAAATAGATAGTTGATGGTTTTTTCCTGGCTGGCAAACCAAATGCAAAGCAAACCAAAAATGGTCCCAATGGCTTCAATCCAGCTCATCGCATAGCCATCACCAATCGGAATATTCACAAGCGTATTATTGATATCAAATAGGGAGAACAGCTCCATATTAGGTCCTTTTTATCGAGTGTTATTGGATAGAAAGATGGTATATCCCGCAACAAGCAAAAAGGGAGGACATTTGTCCCCCCTAACTGGTGTGCGATCATAATTTGAATCAATCGTTCTTTCTATGATTAATTCGGTTCTCTCTAATAGGTCATGCAGCAAAGAACTGTGTTCAGTTGATTTTGCTCCAGCTCGAGACTTTGGTGTTGATAAAGCCACATTCGATCAACGCCCGCTCAATGGTCCCCTTTTGTCTAAGGATCGCGATGCCTTGATTGAGCGCTTGAGCCAGTTTTTCGCTTTCAGGGAATTGTCGGGAGAGAATGAAATGGCGCGAACCAGTTAAGCCAATTTTCACTTTCGGAATAGGGTAAAGCTGAAAACCTCGGGTGGTAAACGAAAGATCATCAGACACCTGAAATGGTGCCAGCAGGAAATCGACTCGGTGGCGGCCCACCATATCAACCATATTGCCCCAATCGGCCACATTGAGTAAGTTACTCAGCGGCAAAGCTTTTAAAGTGTTCCAATCGCTCACCCATTGTGAACTACTGACGGCAGAGAGCTGATCAATATGAATGGGCTGCTGCTCGTTGAGCAAGTCCTCGCGGGTGCTAACGGTATACAGGCCCGCTTCAAACTCCCCTTGGCGAATCACCGCATCACTGACCCATAAACGATCGCCATCCCCACCCACTGCGGAATCCCAAATGGTGTTCGCTGCCATGGCATAATCGGGCAGCATCGACATACGGCGAATACGTTCAGCCACCGGGGCGGTATGAAACTCTAATATGACCGGCACCCCACCCAACATAAACGCTTGTTGAAGCAACACAATTTCTACCGTACTGCGCCGGGCTTTGGGGCCAGTAAAATCGTCGATCGTAAGCGGGTCACGATCATTGACGAAAGCTAGGTAATCTTTCAGCACCTTCTCTTCAACCACGACGGGCAGAACAAGTGCAAAACTCTGGCTAGAAAACAATAATAAAATCAGCAACAACCGCATCATTTTGCTCTACTCTTTCAATTGAGAAAAACCAGCCACTTAATTCTAAATTTATGATTAATGCTATTAAGCGTAGCACGCCCTACTAATCTAAAGGAGATTCGCCTAGATGACTGTCAAGTTGAAGCAAACTGCGGCCCAGTTTGCATTCCATTGCTTGCTTGAAGTGTTTGCTGCAAACCGGCTTGGAATACGCTACTTAATTTTACCTTCAACTCACCACCGCGTTTGCGTTGTGGTGCAGCCGAGTTCGGCACATTCGCTGAACTCGGTACGTTGGCTAAAGCGCAGTGTTAGCTGAGAAGGATTGGCATATGTGTTTTTGCGATGTAGAAAATCATCACAAATAAAATACACGTCACCGAGGTAAACACCATGCGCAGTTGGCGATTGAGCTGAGGTGTAAACGCCAACAGCGCAAACCCCACATAAGCCACCAGCAATAGCAATTTTTCTGTTAGCCAGGTATCGGCAAAGGGATACTGGCTGATCGTTAGGCACAGGGCGATAGCGGAGATCAACATCACCAAAGTAATGACTTTATGCACCTTCAAGGGCCATTCTTTCATAAGCCAAGTCGACGCTTTGAAGCCCCAATAGGCTCTCAGGGCAAAGCTGAAAAAACTTAATACGATCAATCCAATATGCGCTTTAAGCAGAAGTAAATACATCATCATCCCTAATTGATTTCATTTTCAAACGGATGTTTAAAGTAATTGCTCTTTTCAAGCCGCGTCTTGATGTAAATCAAATGATACCAAAATGTTTAATTTGTAAAACAAAAGGCATTTACAGCTCACCTTTCAATCAACTTCGCAGGCTGCCATCGTCTGTTTCTCGGTATCGCCATGATCCCCACTTCCAAACTCGACGAGAGCGTTGCCATCAGGGTTCTAAGATAAAATAAAGAATAAAATACTGAGTCAAGAAGTTTAAATATAAGTTAAAAATCAAGTTAGATATTTTTCATCAAAAATAAACAAATAAAGATAAATAAAATCTGCTTATTGGGTCATCAATATAAATAATTTAATTTGTAATGGCCCTATAGATATAGTTCGCGCGGACTTTATTTATGGATATTATAATGACATTACAACAAAATAAGCGATCCATCCTCGCTCTAGCCATTATTTTAGGCTTGAGTGGTTGTGGTGGCGACTCTGGTGGTAGTTCCTCTTCTCCAACCGTACAACCTGATAAGCCCGATACGCCAACGACCAATCCGGATGATCGTTTTACCAAATCCGGCCAATGCGCAGCAACTCAGCTTATCGCTGACACATCAAGCTTTGCATCTCAAATCGCGAATGCCGATTACGATTGCATGAGTTCATGGTTTAGCGCCAGTCAAATCGAAGCTGATGCCTTATTCTCTGAGAAAAACTTAACACTGGTTAATGAGGCGTTATTAGAGACCGTTAATCAATATCAAGGCGAAGAAAAAACTGCCAAACATATTTACTATTTGGCAGAGTTCATCAAAGCTGCCTATAAAAACCGTCACGATACGTATGCGAGAAAATTAGCTCCATTTAGTACAGAGTTAAGCCAGAATATCGCAACAACATCAGCTACCTTCCTACGTAATACCCATGCACTTGAAATGGGCGACGAACAGATGAAAGCATTGGGATCGATGTTGATCATCGTCGACAGTGTGCGTCAGTTGCATGTTGCAGCAAACGATGTTTTTGCTCTACTTAACCAATTTGAGCAGCGTTTGACGGAAAACTACTACTACCGCAAAGCCATCAATAACATTTTCGTTGCGATGGCAGGCCACTCACAGAGTGATGGTTTTTATCAACTCTTAGCCAATGATCACCGTTATATCGATACCTTGTCGACTTTTGTTAGCCAAAACCAATGGGCGCTAGGCACCGACAGCGAGTTTCTCATTGGCAATGCTGCGAGAGAGTTGGCGCGCTTAATCAAAACCGATGATGACAAGCTAAAAGAGAAAATGACGCAAACTTTGGCGGCGCTGCTTCAACAATTTCCTCTTGGCGGGCAATCGGATCGCGTCTGGGTCGGCATTGCGGAGATGGTCAACGCTTATGCCCCAGAGCGCGCAGCGGAACTTGGTCTGCAAGATGCCAAAGAGCGCCTTCGCCAACGTATCATGACCTTTAGCCACGATTGCCAAGGCCCAGCACAAATTCTGGCGCAAACTATGACACTCGCCCAAGCAGAACAAGTGTGTCGTACGCTGAATGACAAAGAAGTCGATTTCCACACCGTCGCAAAAACCAATCAACAACCCGTCCCCGACGACAATAGCGATAAAGTCGATGTCATCGTTTTCAAAACGAAAGACGACTACAGCACCTACTCTTCGTTTTTATTTGGCAACACCACCAACAACGGTGGCCAGTTTCTCGAACGCGATCCCTCCCAAGCCAACAACGTTCCCCGATTCGTTGCCTATCAAAACGGCTGGGATGACGATTTTTCGATTCTGAATCTCGAACATGAATACGTGCATTACTTAGATGGCCGCTTCAACCAGTATGGGGACTTCCATACAACGATGCGTGAAGGCCACATTGTTTGGTGGCTCGAAGGCTTCGCCGAATACATGTACTACAAAGAAGGCTATCACGCTGCATTGGTGTTGGGTAAAGAGAAAACCCACACCCTACCAGAGGTGTTTGCCACCAGTTACAACGATGGAGTGAACCGCATTTATCGTTGGGGTTATTTGGGCGTACGCTTCTTATTCGAAAAGCACCCTGAAGCTGTGGAACAATTGCTTCAGCATTCTCGTCTTGGTGAATACAAACAGTGGGTCGACTACCTTGATCAAATTGGCCCGATTTACGCCAACGAGTTTTCGCTGTGGTTAGACGACGTCACTAAAGATATTGATGACACCGTGACGCCGCCAAGCAAAGAAGAAAAACCGCAAGAATTGGCTATCAATACACCATTTTCCGTCAGTGGCGCGCAATTTGCTGAGAAGCTTTTCTTTGTCGATGTTGCCGCCAACACACGCGAACTTACGTTGACGATCCAAGGTAGCGGCGATGCCGATCTTTATGCCTGCTTTGATAAAGAGTGCCATTACCATGACTATCAATGGACAAACTTTGCCCAAGGCAGCAACGAAAGTATCCAGATTGAAAAAGAATCCGATGGCTATGTGAAAGCCGGACGTTACTATCTGAGCATCAGCGGGCGTGAAGCGTTCGATGTGCGCGTCACCGCGCAAGCGCAGTAAGTGATCCGAACCGCCAACGCCTCACTGAGGCTGGCGGTTCATTCTCCCCGGCTCTCTCTCCGACTGTTTCTCTCTCTTTTCTATCGCTTGCTTGAGCTCATCAATCATCCGCTTGATATTGCTCTGAGTCTCAGGATGATAAAGCGCATAAACACCTGCAGGAATGCGTTGTTTTAATGGAATAAAACGAACTTGAGGCCAAGATAAATTGGCATAACTCTGCGGCACAATCGACACGGCCTGACGCGCCGAAATCACCGCCAAAAGCGTATTCGGTTCCACCACTTCTTGCACGATGTTAGGCCGATAGCCAGCCTTGGCGCAGTACTCAACAATTAGACGCATGGACGAAGAATTCTCTTGCTTTAGCATCACAAAATCGGCCGATTTTAAGTCACTTAGCGTTAACTGCCCTCGTTGCGCTAATGGGTGCTCATTGGGTAATGCCACCACCATGAATTCTTGGTAGAGACACTCACTCATGAGTGGCGCCACATCACGGGTATCGGCAAAACGCACCAGTCCCAGATCAATTTGGTGCATCAACAACTGGCGGACCTGCTTCTCAGGAGAGATCTCAAGTAAGTTCAGCGTGGCATGCGGCATAAGCTGTTGCAGTGCATGAAAGGCGGGGCCAAAACCCGCCCAGAAGATCGAACTCATCAATCCGATATCGAGTTGCTGCTTCTCTTCGCGCGCGCACTGCTTTACCCGATGAACCGAGCGCTCAAACTGCGTAAACAAAGTGATGCATTCTGCCTGCAACTGCTCGCCTGCCTTAGTCAGTTGTACATTCCGCGTGTTTCTCTCAAACAGCGCCGTGCCCAACACCTCTTCCAACTCTTTGATTTGTGCACTTAAAGGAGACTTGGTGATATTGAGCTGCTCCGCCGCCCGACTAAACTGCCCCAACTGCGCCACTTTATCAAAGTAACGCAACATTTTAAGCGTGATCCTTTCTTCCACTTACCCACCTCACTTTGTGCCATTATTCAGCACAATCATGCCATTTTAAGCGATTTTTGCCATGCAACATTTGCGCTAAAGTGTTCATCAGATAACAAGAAAGAGGAAACACTATGACATTTGATCCAGTCAACAAAGCGCTTGAAACCATTTACAGCTACAAACCCAATTACCAACCTAAAGTCGCGTTTATTCTCGGCTCTGGCCTTGGCGTGATTGCTGATGAACTCGATGACAAAATTGTTATACCGTATCAAGAACTGGAGGGTTTTCCGGTTAGCACGGTTGAGGGGCACAGTGGCGAGTTGGTTCTGGGCAAACTGTTCGGTATCGATGTCATCTGCATGAAAGGCCGAGGCCATTACTACGAACATCAAACCATGAAAGTGATGACCAACCCTGTGCGCACCTTTAAGCGCTTAGGTTGTGAGTTTCTTCTGGTCACCAATGCCGCGGGTTCACTGCGTCCCGAACGCATCGATGTGGGCTCCTTGGTGGTCTTTAGCGATCACATCAACACCATGCCAGAATCCCCGATGACGGGCCCCAACGACGACGCCTACGGGCCAAGATTTTTCAGCCTTGCCAATGCCTACGATAAATCGCTGCGCAGCGAAGCACTGACCGTCGCCGAGGCCGAAGGCATTCATCTCAATCAAGGGGTCTTTGTCTCATACACTGGACCAAACTTTGAAACCGCCGCGGAAATTCGCATGATGCAAATCATCGGTGGTGATGTGGTGGGCATGTCGGTGGTTCCTGAGGTCATTTCAGCCGCTCACTGCGGCCTACCCGTATTGGCCTTGTGCGCCATCACCAACATGGCAGAAGGGCTCAGCGACGTTACTCTCTCTCACGCTCAAACCCTCGCCTGCGCAAAACTGGCCGAAGCGGATTTCATTAAACTGATTAAAGCGTTTATTAAGAGCCATTTTTCACTCTAGTTCGCTATAAGCGGATAAAACAATCTCAGATCCCCAGAACCGTAACCCGTTCTGGGGATGCAGAGAAAGCTCGCAACAGACCATTTTCTCCTATCTCAATCGTTGCTAGTTATAAGCCCGCGCTAACATTCCGTCACCCTGATATTGGTAGACTTTAGAGTCATTGGTGATGAAGACTGACTCCCCAGCTTTGAGTGTGATACTCGTTTCTGCTACCGTCACCGCCACACAACCTTCAACACAAAAAACGATCTCCGCACCTCGCACAAACTGCTGTTGAGTGTCTTGATTCGAGTACAAAATATCAAAACCAAAATCATCGACAGAAATCGGATAGCTGAGTTTATTCTCCTTGTGGATGGGGGCGAGTTTTATCTGCTCTGGTGGCGTAATATGGAACGAGGTATTTTCCACTAATTCTGCAACATCGATGTGCTTTGGCGTTAACCCAGCTCTCAGAACATTGTCCGAGTTTGCCATGATCTCTAGCGCCGTCCCTTGGACATAAGCATGGGGCGTTTCCGCTTGCAGGAACATCGCTTCGCCTGGTTCTAACTCAACAGTATTGAGGAATAGCGGTGACAGCAAACCAATATCGTTGGGGTAATGTACCTTAAAATCCGCGACATAGCTGAGCACTTCTCTTTCTAATGCGCTTTTGGGGCCTCGTGCCAATGCGAGGTCCAGTTCCAACAACGCTTGGTGCTGACGTTCCTCACAAAGTGACATAATCGAACTGAAGAAGGTGCGCAGGCCATTTGGGTTTGGTTGGGCTTCAAGGGCGTCCAGCTCTTTCTCTAGGCTGCAGATCGCCAAATGGCGAAACAACGAGAGCGTCTGTTCTATCGGGCGAAATCCGTTCATCGCTCGATAGAACGTTAATGCATAAACCAGTTCTGGCTTGTGGTTGGCATCTTTGTAATTACGATGAGGCGCATTTAACGCGATCCCCAGTTCATTTTCGCGCGCAAATCCCACTTCCGCTTTTCGCTTACTCGGATGCACCTGAATAGAAAGGGGGGAGTCAGCAGCAAGCACTTTGAATAAATACGGCAGCTCACCAAATCTCATCACTGTGTAGTCACCAAACATATTTTTTCTATCTTTGGCAATGACATCCGACAGCAACTCCCCCGTCGCGGCAACTCGTGAACAGCCATTCGGATGCGCACCCATCCAGATTTCAGCTTGTGGCTGAGCATGGGTGTTTTCAATACCAAACAGTTTTGAAATCGACTCTTTGCTTCCCCACGCATAATTTTGAATCACATTATCCAGCTTTAGCAGTGACATCTTAGATACCTCAAACGTCAGACTCGCGTAACAACTTAATCGCACCGATCAACGACTTCACTCCCAACTCGACTTTCGAGCGAGGACAGCCTAGGTTGAGCCTCAAATAGCCCTTCCCCACCTCGCCATACACGTCCCCAGACATAATGGCGACGTTAAAGTGGTCAATCAGCTCTCGATTCAACTTCACCATATCGAGATTGAGTGGAGAGAGGTCGATCCAAGCAAGATAGGTGGCCTCAGGGATGACGTAGTGAACCTCTGGAAAGGCCTGTTCGAGAGAGTCTCGGACAAACTGATGATTGGCTCGGACATAATCCTTCAATGCGTCAAGCCACACCTCACCTTCACGGTAAGCCGCCATCGTCGCTAACACGCCAAGTATGGAAGGAGAAGAAAGCCCATCCACCGCTTTCAGTTTGTGTAAATACTGCTCACGAGTTGATTGTTCGGAAATCAGCGCGTAAGCCCCGTTTAGCGCGGGAATATTAAAAGACTTCGAGGCGGAAGTGACCACCGCCCACGGCTGCCGCCCAAAGCCAACATAAGGGGTATGACATTGGAAGCTAACGTCCATGTGGATCTCATCAGAAATCACCTTAACATCATGTTTGTCACAGAGATCGGCTATGCGTTGGAGTTCTTGTTGGCTCCAAACTCGTCCTGTTGGATTGTGAGGGCTGCACAGTAAAAGCACCCTATTATTTGCATCAGCTAACTTGCTTTCCAAATCTTGCCAATCAATCTCAAAGCGATTTCGTTGCTTGATGAGAGGAGTGCGTACACACTGTCTCGCTTGCCCCTCAATCATGTTGTCAAATGCATCGTAAGCTGGGGTGTGAAACACCACGCCTTGACCAGGGGTCGTCCACAACTCTATCAACTTGGAGATAATGTAGATAACCGAAGGGCCATAAACCAGTTGCTCTTGGTCAATCGAACAATCAAATCGAGTCTGATACCAATGGCTGATCGCCGATTTAAAATCATCGTGATTCCAACGGCTATAGCCCAATACGGGATGTTCCAATCGTTGTTTCAACGCTTTCAAAACCACAGCTGGCGCTGCAAAATCCATATCTGAAATGGTAAAGGGCAGCAAGCCAGACTTACCAAATCTGTCTTGAACATAATCCCATTGCGTACAGTAGGTACCTGTGCGTTCAATCGGCGTATCAAAGTCAACATTCTGATTCATATGAAAAGTCCGAAGTTAGAGCCCCTCAGCACCCGGGGGTAAAGGCGGTGCCAAGGGGGAGCATCAAGAAAGGTGAGAATTAACTCGCAGACATGATGGCTTGCATCTCATTTTTCACTAGGTGAACTTGTGTGCCAATCACCACTTGTAAGTTGTGTTCATCAAGCTTCACGACACCCAATGCGCCATTCGCTTTCAACTTCGCATCATCGACCAAGCTCATGTCTTTCACTGACATGCGTAAACGAGTAATACAGTTGTCTAACGCGGTGATGTTTTCTTTTCCACCTAACGCCGCCAATACTGCCGCACCTTTACCAGATTCATTGATGAATGCGGCTTCTAGCTCTTTGTCTACTTCCGCAGTATCCACTTCACGACCAGGTGTTTTAAGGTTGAACCTTGTGATCGCAAACTTAAATACTGAGTAGTAAACCACAAACCAAATCCCCGCCACGACAGGCACCAAGTACCATTTCGTCGCTGTACCTTGCAAAATACCAAAGACGAGGAAGTCAATAAGGTTGCCATCGGTGTTTCCTATGGTGACATCCAACATACCCATCACCATAAAGCCTACGCCCGTCAAAACGGCATGCACGAGGTAAAGTGCTGGCGCAACAAACAGGAATAAGAATTCTAGCGGTTCGGTGATCCCACCCACCACACAAGCCACCACACCAGAAATGAGCAGCGCTTTGATTTTTGAGCGGTTTTCTGGACGAGCACAGTGATACATTGCAAGTGCCGCGCCCGGAAGGCCACCTAAGAAGGTCGGCATTTTTCCTTGAGACAAGAACGCCGTCACTTCTGGTGTGAAGTTGGTCACTTCAGGGCAAGAAAGCTCAGAATAGAAAATGTTCAACGCTCCGGACACGGTTTGTCCACACACTTCCATTGTGCCGCCTGCTTCCGTGAAACGGATCAGTGCAACGAGAATATGGTGCAAACCAATGGGCAGCAGCAAACGCTCACCAGTACCAAACAGCATTGGGCCAAAATCACCCGCACCTTCAATCACATGACCGATGCCATTGATACCTGCAGCGAAGTAAGGCCAAACGAAAGGAATAAAAACACCCACCACACCCAATACGATAGCAGAGATAATGGGAACAAAGCGCGCACCACCAAAGAAGGCAAGTGCATCTGGCATTTTGAAGGTGTAAAAGCGTTGATGCAGCTTGGCAACAATGACACCAACGATCACTGCGCCAAGAATACCGGTATCAATAGATTCAATACCAATGATGCTTTTTACGCCATACGCCGCGCGCTCAGCTTGGCTATCCAGCACACCAGCCACAGTGAGAAAGAAGTTAATCGCCAAATTAAAGGCTGCGTAGCCAACAAAACCGGCAAAACCAGCCACACCTTTTTCTTCACGAGCCAAGCCGAGCGGAATAGCGACAGCAAACATCACTGGCAAATAGATGAAAGCGACCAGACCAATTTTGGTCATCCACATAAAGAGGTATTGCAACAAGGTGTTGTCTAAAAGGGGGATCGCTTCTTTGATCGCTGCGCTAGAAAATGAGCTGCCGACACCAAGCAGAATACCTGAAAAGGCGAGCAGCGCGACAGGTAACATGAAGGTCTTGCCGAGGCTTTGCAAGAATTCCCACATTGTTGATTTGGTTGAATTAGACATAGTACGTCTCCGGGATTTGAGAACTTGTAGGGTTCATGCACATCACTTGCGTTGTGCATAACGTGTTTTTGTTATGCGCTCAATATACGCCGCTAAAAAAGTTGATAAAACGTTTTACCAACATATCTGTGATCAAGTTAAACAAGTTTTTCCATGTTCGGCGTAGGGCTTTTAAAATACGGCTAATGAGGTTAAAGTTTGGTGATAAAACGTTTTTCTAATCCATAAAGTGAATCTATGTCGTTAAAAAAAGTGACCATTACAGAAGTCGCTAAACACGCTGATGTCTCTGTTACCACGGTTTCGATGGTACTCGGGAATAAAGGGCGAATTTCACCTGATACCATCGAAAGGGTGAATGCGGCGGTAGAAGAACTGGGTTATATCCGCAATCGCGCGGCGGCAAACCTTAGATCTCATACCAGCGAAATCATCGGACTGATCTTAAAAGACATCAGTGATCCTTACTATGCTGAAGTCGCTGCAGGACTCAGCGAAGAGATAGAGCAGCAAGGCTACATGCTGTTCCTCGCTCAAAGTGGCGATAGCCAAGAGAAGTTTGAGAAATGTGTACTCACCATGGCGCGCCAAGGTGTGGGTGGTATTGCTTTTTGCCCAATAGGCGAGAGTCAGCAATTTAATGTCGAGAATCTGAAACAGCATAGCCTTCCGATGGTTTGTATCTCACGAGCATCGGTTGACAAACAAATCGACTACGTTGGGCCGGACAACATGTATGCAGCCAAACTGGCAACCGAGCACCTTATCAAGAATGGACACCGTCGAATCGCTTATGTGGGTGGAACGATCAGCTCATTATGTCGCGCTGAGCGCATCGGTGGCTACTGTTCAACACTGATGCAGTTTGGCCTCCCTTTTAAGCCAGAGTGGGTTGTTGAGTGCGGCAAAAGCCAAGCAGCTGCTGCGCAAGCGGTTCAGCAATTACTCATTGAGCATCCTCATGTCACTGCCATTCTATGCCATCACTCTTCAACCGCATTAGGGGCAGTCTACGGAATTCATCGAGCCGGGCGATCCATTGGAAAAGATCAATTCATTGGCGAACAAGTTTCTGTCATCGGCTTTGACGACGTCGAGGAAGCCGAACTCACAGAACCTTCTCTGACTTTCATTAACTCCAATGCTCGCGAAATGGGTAGGCAAGCCGCCAAAAGGCTGATTAATCAGTTAAAACAAGAAGACAGTGAACCATACAGTTTGATTCTGCCACCCAAGCTGATCGTTCGAGAATCCGCGTAATAATTCAGAGTTTGAAGACAAAAACACCAGCCATGTTCGTGGCTGGTGTTTTGTATCCTTATCTTGATCATTTTACTGCATCAAATGATGCACCTTGAGGGTGTTGACCATAGCCTCTGTGTCTTCACCGAGAAACTCAATGGTCACGGCTTGGTTTGCCAGTAAAGTGATGCTGGAATCACTGAATCGCCCCTCGGTATCGCATTCTAAATGGACATAAAAGGCCGGTTTGTCTGCGATCAAGGTGATGTGATTACCTTCAATCGTCACCTCAATGTCTGCTTTGGCCATAGGCAAGCTCTTGAGTTCGTGAGTGGAGAACCATGTGTTATTGAGTGGAGACAAGGTCGTAATGGTATCGCCATTCACACTGGCTTCAACGTAAAAGAATCCGTGTTTGAGGTGCGCTAAATCCAGCTCATGTTGCCACACCACTTGATTGCTATCTGCGCCCGCACTTTGCGTAAAACACCAGCTTTGCTCTACCTCACCTTGCCAATTGATCCAACTGACCCGTCCGCTCACTTCACAGGCTTGGCGGGTGTCGTTAAGCAAATGCAAGTTCAACGCTGCGCCGCGCGCTTCATTCTGCGACGTTTGGGGCTGAGAGAAGATCAGATGCACTGGCGCGAAGAAGCGTTTCGCTTGATAGTGAAGCTGTTTCCAGCGGCCACTGTATTCCAGACTCGACCACGAGCTCACTGGCCAGTTGTCGTTGAGTTGCCAGTAAAGAATGCCTCGACAAACTGGCGAGATGGCGCGCCAATGTTCGCTGGCGGTTTTTATTGCCATCGACTGCTGCACTTGGCTGAGATAGAGCATCTGTTCAAAACTCGTTGGGAAACGGAAGTAACGCGTGAACATCTCGGTGATGATGCTATTGCCTCTTGGGTTCTTTTGGTGCACTTCAAAAGTAGGCGAGGTGATGTTCCAATCCTCCTCTGGTACAAAGCTTTTGACTTCCGCCAAAGAAGGCCAAGACTGAAAACCAAATTCCGAGCAAAAACGGGGGTTAACGCTTTGATAAGCCGTAAACGGTTTGCCGGAATGCCACACATCCCAAAAGTGCATGTCGCCTTTGTTGTCGTCGTGCCACGCGTCACCAAAATCGAGTTCACCGTTACAGGGGGAGCTTGGCCAGAACGCTCGGCTGCTATCAATACTGGCAATGGTTTTTTCAATATGGCGATTGAGGCGATCGTAATTGACCGTGTATTTCACTTTGTTTTGTCGCGATTCGTCGTACCAACCAATCGCGCCAATGACTTCGTTATCACCGCACCAAAGCGCAACACTCGGATGCTCTCGTAACCTTGGGATTTGATACGCCAGTTCTTGGGAGACCTCGGCCAAGAAGGTGTCGTGACTGGGGTAAAGTGAGCACGCAAACATCATGTCTTGCCACACCAGCAAACCAAGCTCATCACAAAAACGGTAGAAAACGTCGCTTTCGTATTGCCCACCGCCCCACACGCGAATCATGTTCATATTGGCATCCACCGCACTTTGTAAGCGCTGGCGATAGCGCGCCGGTGTTTCTCGAGATGGCATCGCATCGACGGGGATCCAGTTCGCCCCTTTGGCAAAAATCGGCACGCCATTGACGACAAACTCCATTGCTGAACCAATATCGTCTTGTTGTGTATTCAGCGACAGTTGACGTAGGCCAATCCGTCGGCAGAGATGCTGTTCCTCACAACGCACAGAAGCGGTATAAAGTGGCTGTTCGCCATAGCCATTTGGCCACCATAATTGCGGTTTTTCGATCTCAAACTCGCACACAACAACGCCCGTTTTACTCACTTCTACTACCCGCTCTTGCTCTGCTAAACGGAACTGAAGTGACGTCGGCAACGTCGTTTCGATCTCGGCACTCAGCAACACCTTGACACTGCCATCGTCATGCCATTGCTGCTCAGTAGTGAATGATTTCAGCCAAGTGTGATTGACCACTTGCAGCTCTATGTCGTCGTAAATGCCAGACACCATCAAGCAGATACCCCAATCCCAGCCCGAGTGGCATTGGGTTTTGCGGATTAAGTTCATGTGCGGCAGTTGATTGTTGCCCATCGCAGAAGGAATCACAAAAGGCAGTGCTTTGGCACGCTGATTCGCCTCTTCGTCTACTCGGCGAAATTCTGCGCGCACTTGGTTTTCCCCTCGCTGCAAAAAGGGGCGAATATCGACTTGATGACGCGCAAACATGTTGCTGCATTCAAGCACTTTGTGTTCGTTAATAAACAGCGTCATCAAGGTATCAACACGCGTGAGGCTCATCCATATGGCTTGGGCCTGAAGGAGAGATTCATCAAGCCAAAGCGAGCGTTCAATGTGCCAATCAACCTCGGAAATCCATTGCGCTTGTTTTTCGTTTTCGCCCCAATAAGGGTCATCGATGATGCCCGCTTGCAAAAGTGCGGAGACGTTATCACCAGGAATGGGCATGGGCACGCAAATGTCAGGGCGCTGAGGAGAAGTGAGTCGCCACTCACCATTTAAGTTTATTTCGGCAGAATGTAAGCAATGGGAAGCAGATGTAGAATGCGAGGGCATAAGAAAACCTATTGTGTTGTTATCGGCTTTGCTCAGTTTAGCGGCGCATATCCCTGATTTTTTCATGGCATTGTTAACGACTGATAAATTGCGGCGCACTTCAAGAAATTAAAAAGGCTCACACTGGGTGAGCCATTAAGTATTGGGAGTTGCGAGTTAGCCGTGGCTTACTCCACCAGCGCAGTGTGCAGTTTCTCAATGCGTACCGCCGCCACTTTGAACTCTGGGATCTTCGCATGAGGATCGGTCGCCGTGGTGGTGAGTCGATTCACTGGCGACTCAACAAAGTGGAACGGGATGAACACCACGCCCGCTTGCATACGCTTAGTGACAAACGCCGCGATTTCAATTTCACCGCGACGGGTTGAGACTTTCAGCATGTCGCCATTGCCAATGCCGAGCGCCTCGGCATCTTGCACGCTGATCATCGCTCGTGGCCCCGCAAGATTGTTCAAACCCTGCGTTTTGCGCGTCATGGTACCGGTGTGGAACTGCTCAAGAACACGCCCTGTGGTCAGCACCAGTGGGTACTCTTCATCAGGCAGTTCTGCGGCATAGCGAAACGGGATCGCCTCCATCTGGCCTTTACCACGGGTAAACTGCGTTTGGTGCATGATGCGCGTACCAGCAGGGTTGTTTTTGTTGCTCGGCCACTGCACGCCCTCTGGCGTGATATTTTCCCATTTTAGCCCTGCGTATTGCGGCGTCACGCGAGTAATTTCGTTGGTGATGTCTGCCACCGAACGATAATGCCAATCGCTGCCCATCGCATTGGCGATCTCTTGAATGATTCGCCAATCTTCTTTTGCTTCACCAGGCGGATTCACCGCAGGAGAAATGCGCTGAACGCGGCGCTCCGTATTGGTAAAGTGACCCGATTTTTCAGCAAACGAGCAAGAAGGCAACACCACATCGGCGTATTGTGCGGTTTCCGTGAGGAAGATGTCTTGCACCACCAAGAAATCCAGCGCCTCCAATCCTTCAATCACATGCGCCTGATTAGGGTCGCTCAATACTGGGTTTTCGCCCATCACATAAAGCGCTCTTACATCACGGCGACACGCCCCATCGATGATTTCGGTTAAGGTCAATCCTGGCTCCGCAGAGAGATGAGGCGCATCCCATTCAATGACAAATTTCTCGCGCACCAATGGGTTATACACTTTTTGATAGCCCGGGTAGTTGTTCGGCAACGCGCCCATATCACACGCGCCCTGCACGTTAGACTGCCCGCGCAATGGGTTGATGCCCCCACCCTCGATACCAATGTTGCCACACAGCAATTGAAGATTGGCGATAGAGCGAACGTTGTCATGCCCCGTGGTGTGCTGGGTGATGCCCATTGAGTAGTAGACGGCGGTGCGCTTCGCGGTACCGATCATCCGAGCCATGGCAAAAATATCGTCGGCTTTTACGCCCGTCACCAGTTCGACTTTGTCGAGAGAATAGGCCGGCGACATCACCTCTTGCAGCATGGTATCAAAGCCATCGACACGTTCTTCGATGTACTCCATATCGTACCAGCCGTTTTTGATGATTTGCTGCATCACGCCATTAATCAACATCACATCCGTGCCGGGGCGATGCGCCAAATAGAGCTCTGCGTGGTCCGCCATGCCGATGCGTTTGGGGTCCGCCACGATCAAACGCGCGCCATGATGACGAACCGCTTGTTTGATATGAGACGCAATCACCGGATGCGCCGCCGAGGTGTCCGAACCAATGATGAAGATGACATCCGAGTGCTTAATGCTTGGAATGTCGTTGGTCATCGCGCCACTGCCCAGCGACGCTTCCAACCCCGTAACGGTCGATGCGTGACAAAGCCTTGCGCAGTGATCGACGTTGTTGGTACCCAGTTCACGACGCATGAATTTCTGGAAGGCGTAGTTATCTTCATTGGTGGTTTTCGCCGATGAGAATCCCGCCAATGCGCGGCCACCGAAATCTTGCTTGATGGTGCTGAACTTATCCGCAATTAAGCGGATGGCTTCTTGCCAGCTGGCCGGCTGCAACCAACCATCTTTACGGATCAGCGGCGTAGTGAGTCGCTCTTCACTGGCGACAAAATCGAAACCATAGCGCCCTTTGACACACAACATGCCTTCGTTGACTGGTGAATGCGCCCCTTCGACATAGCGAATTTGGTTAGCTGCTTCGTCAACATGCATGGTCAACTTACAACCGACCCCACAATAGGTACATATGGTGTCCACTTTCTTCAAGAGCGTTTCTCTGCCTTGCGAGCGATCGCGTCCATCACTCATCGCCCCCACAGGGCACGCTTGCACACAGGCACCACATTGCACGCAGCGTGAGTCGCCCATCATCACTCCCTGACCACCGAAGTTCGGACGGCAATCCGGACGCACCACAGGGCGGCCTTTTTCAAGGTTCATGAAACTCAATACACCTTGCACCGACTGTTCACGGCAAGCTTGAATGCACTGACCGCAACTAATGCAGCGGTTAGCATCAAATACAATAAACTCAGAGCTGTGGTCGATCGGGTATTTATGACGTGGGTCGTTTTGACGCAATGCTTGCCACTCATCATGGCTTTTGATGTTCACCGAATAGTGGAAGTGTTGTTCCGCGCCATACTCAGTGGCGTAATCGCGCAGGTCACACGACGTGTTGACTTGGCAACCACATTCTAAACAGCGTGCCGCTTCCGCCATCGCTTCGGCGTTATCAAAACCCAACTCGACTTCTTCAAAGCTTTGCTCGCGCTGCTGAGAGGTCAGCTCAGGCATGATGGTACGCGCCACTTTTTGCAGGTGAGAAAAATGAAGCGGGTCGACCTGTTTCAACTTCTGCTCTTTACGAGAATTGAAGGGCTTAAGGGGAATATTTTCCATGTCGCCATCGAAGAAACGATCAATGGCCTGCGCAGCGATGCGCCCATCCGCCACCGCTTCAACGGCGGTGGCTGGGCCACGGCGAAAATCGCCAATACTGAAGATATTGCCAGTGCCACTGTGCATGGTTTCTGGATTTGCATCAGCGGTATTCCAACGAGTCAGAGGTAGCGTTAACGCTTCCCCTTGCATAAAGCTCAAATCGGCTTGCTGAGAAACCGCAGCGATCACGGTATCAAAGGCTTCGGTGAAATACTCGCCCGTCGCTTCAGGTCGACGGCGGCCAGAAGCATCGGGCGCACCCAGCGCCATTTTTTCCAGCTTCACCGAGCACACTCGCCCATGTTCGTCGGCGATGTTCTCTGCAGGATTGGTCAGGAAGTGAAACTTGACGCCTTCATGCTCTGCTTCTTCGATTTCGTAATCTTCTGCGGGCATTTCATCGCGAGTGCGACGATAGATCAACGTGGTATCCGCCCCCGTTCTCACTGCCGTCCGTGCGCAGTCGATCGCCGTGTTACCACCCCCGATCACCGCCACTTTTTTTCCTGTGATAAAACGCTGCTCGGTGACGAAATCTTTCAGATAATCCACACCTAAATAACAACCATCAAGATCGCTACCCGGGTAATCCATCGCCACCGCTTTTGAAGCGCCTACCGCCAAACACACCGCATCATAGTCTTGGCTTAACTGCGACAAACTGATGTCTCGACCCAGTTTTTTGTCGGTATGAATCGCCATACCGTTGCGACACATCAACTCGATCTCTTTATCGAGAATGCTCTTAGGTAGACGATACTCGGGAATGCCATAACGCAGCCAACCACCCGCTTGTGGCATCGCTTCAAACACATCCACCTGGTAGCCTTGATTGGTGAGGTAATAGCCTGCAGTTAAACCACCTGGGCCACTGCCCACAATCGCAACACGTTTGTTTTTGTCCGCTTTTTTCTCGGGCGTGTAGGCTTCTTGCGCAGCAAGGTCGGCGTCCGCGGCGTGGCGTTTCAGTTGGCGGATGGCAATCGCATCATCCACCAGCGAGCGGCGGCATTCGGATTCACAAAACGCAGGACAAACACGGCCAATCGACAAAGGCATCGGCAGCGTACGTTTGATCACTTCAATCGCTTTTTGATGGTCGTTTTGCGCAATGTGGTAAAGATAGGATTGAATGTCCACGCCCGCAGGGCACGCGGTTTTGCACGGCGCTTCGCAGTCGGCATAGTGGTCACTCATGATGCGGTTGAGCGCTTGTTTACGATGCGCAGACAACGCTTCGGATTGCGTTTTTACCGTTAGGCCGTTGTAGACTTCAAGCTCACAAGCTCGGCGAGGGCCGCCACTTTCAACCTCAACAACACACAAATCGCATGGAATCTTCTCACCGGAACGATTCATGCCACACAGAGACGGAATCTCAACCCCACACACTTTGGCGGCTTGCAGAACGGTTTGCCCCGCCTCAACGATACGGTATTTACCGTCTATGACAATTTGGATCATACGTTACCCCTTAGGCCGGGATGTTTCACCGGACTTTGGCAGCAAAAAAGCAACGTCGTTACTTTAAACGAGGCCACTTTCCAGCCTCGTTGAGCTACTTCAATTGTTATCATTTTTAACCCTAGTAAATTTAGGGGAATCTCCGTGTGACATCATACTCAATATCCATAACTTTCCTAGGGAAATGTCATGCAGAATGTGAAGCGGATATAAGCAAAAAGGCGCCGCACAGCAGAGCCTTTACTCTAATTTATTCGAATGATAGACGAGGGAAATAGCAGAAGAATTGAGCATTAGTTGAGCGGTTGTTCACTTTCCTTGAAGCGCTGATCGGCCAAACCAAACTCACCGAGCACATAAACAACACTCCCAATCACGGCCAGCGTTTCATTCGGCTCGCGTGGCGGTGCATCGGCAGTAGGGACAGTGCTGCGCATCCCTTTTTCCAAACAAGCGTCGCTAAAACATTCCGGCGGAATGGGCGCCTCTTCAAGTAACTTGGACTCGGTTAATTGATGTAGAAAAATCTCTGACTCTTGCGCCCATACTGGCAAAGAAACAGCGCATAACACCGCAAATAGAGACTTCATATTCAACACCCTCAACTTATTGATGCAAGGAATGATAGCAGTTCAATTTAATTTTGCACGGCGTTTTTTATTTTTAGTGACCTCAACCAAACACTCAGAGGCGAGAGCCGTTTCTCCCGACGCACAATAACTCGCGCAATAACTGGCAAAAGCGCCTGACATAAACCTGCAATAGAAATGAAGTAATCTCATCACACCATGCTTGCTCCTCTCTCTGCGACAGTCGAGCCAGCCAACACCAACCCAAGAGATGTGATATGTCTTCACCCCTATATGTATTTGACCTTGATGAAACCTTAATTCAAGGCGATTGTGCGATGATCTGGAATGCGTTTCTAGTGGATAAAGACATTGCCACATCTGCGGATTTTATCGCCGAAGACCGACGCCTTATGGCGTTGTATGCACAGGGAAAAATGGACATGGAAGATTACCTGCGCTTCTCCATCGCTCCCCTTGCAAACCTGACCACCAGTGAGGTTGAGCAGTTAGTCAAAGAGTGCGTTGAAACGCGCATTATGGATAAGCTTTTCCCGCAAGCGAGCACGCTCATCAACCACTTGGCTAATGAGGGAATAGATATGCTGATCATCTCTGCCAGTGTCAGTTTTTTAGTGGCAGAAGTGGGGCGATGTATCGGGATCCGACAAACTTTGGGCATCAATATGCGCGAAGTTCATGGCCGCTATAGCGCAGAAATTGAGGGCGTGCCGAGCTACCGCCAGGGTAAAGTCACTCGGTTACAACAGTGGCAAGAAACTCAGCCAAAGCACTACAGCGAGATTCACTTCTATACTGACTCCATCAACGATTTACCCTTGTGCGAGTACGCCGATTTCGCCTATTTGGTGAATCCCTGTCCGCAACTTAAGCAACATGCCCATCGCCCAAACTGGACGGTACTGCATTGGGGTTAGTTTGTTCGTCCTCCTTTTTACTCACGAGTGTGATAGCTTGGTTGTGGTCACTGACTATCGCGCTATTTTTCAAGCGAAAATGACAAACAATATATAAAATCCACTTCAATTACGCTCAATTCCGATCATCTTTTACAGAATGACTTCCATCACACTTAATTACGTGTGGTACAAAAGTATAGTGAGTGAATTATTTTTGCTATTTCGGTAAAACTCTACATCCATTAATTTTAGCTCATCAGTTAAATACTTTATGAGCAAATAAATGATCACCGAACTCACCAACGTCAATTTAATTAAAGGCAACCTTCAAGCAAATAATAAAAATGAAGTCTTTGCTGAGCTAGCAAAAATGCTATTTGAAAATAATCGAATCAGCAGCAAAGAGGCGTTTTTAACCGACATTGAAGCACGCGAAGCATTAAGCATTACGTCAATGGACGGCATCGCTTACCCACACGCAAAAAGCAAAGCGGTTATCGAGCCTGCCATCGCTGTTGGCGTAAAGCGCGAAGGCATCGAGTATGGCGACGAAGAGGGCGTCAAACCGACCGTATTCTTCATGATTGCCTCACCCGATAACGGTGCCGACCACCATATTTATGTTCTTCAAGAATTATTCGGAAAATTTAGCGAAGAGTTTATTGAAGATATCCATAACGCAAAAGACGAACTTCAAATTCTTAATATTTTAATTCAATCATAAGGCGTGAAATTATGAGTACCCTAACCGCTCAAGCTACTAATAATAGTAGCGATTTCAAAAAAATTCTCAGTACCATGAAAGGTCACCTTTTATTCGGTACTTCTCACATGCTGCCATTTATCGTTGCGGGTGGTGTACTACTGGCGCTGGCGGTAATGGCATCAGGTAAAGGTGCGGTTCCTGCGGACGGTTTATTGGCTGATATTTCTAATATCGGTATTAAAGGTCTGGTGCTGTTCCCAATTATTCTTGGTGGCTTCATCGGTTATTCCATTGCAGACAAACCAGCACTCGCTCCAGCAATGATCTCTTCTGGCATCATGGCTGACATGGGCGGTGGTTTCCTTGGTTGTATCGTAGCGGGCTTCATCGCAGGTGGTGTGGTATTCCAACTTAAGAAGATCCCTCTTTCTGCTAACATGACTGCGTTGGGCGCTTACTTTATCTACCCTCTTATCGGCACGCTTATCTCTGCAGGTATCGTTCTATGGGGTATCGGTGAGCCAATCAAGATCTTCATGGCATCTATGAACGAGTTCCTAGCTTCTATGGCGGGCGCTTCTAAAGTGGTTCTAGGTACGATTCTTGGTGGTATGACGGCATTCGATATGGGCGGCCCTATCAACAAAGTCGCAACGCTATTCGCTCAAACTCAAGTGGACACTCAACCATGGTTAATGGGTGGTGTGGGCATCGCAATCTGTACGCCTCCTCTAGGTATGGCGCTAGCCACATTCCTATTCAAGAAGAAGTTCACTAAGCAAGAGCAAGAAGCAGGTAAAGCGGCAGCAATCATGGGCTCTATCGGTATCTCTGAAGGTGCTATCCCATTCGCAGCAAACGACCCAATGCGCGTTCTTCCTTCAATCGTTGCTGGTGGTATCGTTGGTTGTGTGTTCGGCTTCCTAACAGACGTACTACTACACGCACCATGGGGCGGTTTAATCACAGCGCCTGTATCAAGCAACATCCCAATGTACGTTGTAGGTATCGCACTAGGCTCGCTAACAACCGCTCTTATCGTTGGCTTCTGGAAACCAGTTGCTGAAGAAGAAGCAGAAGACGAAATCGCAGAAGCAGCACCAACGCAAGCTCAAGCGGCTCCAGCAGCAGGCGAAGGCGAGTACGACATCGTCGCCGTCACCTGTTGCCCATCTGGCGTAGCACACACATTCATGGCAGCGAAAGCACTAGAGAAAGCCGGTGCAGCAGCGGGAATCAAGATCAAAGTAGAAACTCAAGGTCAAAACGGTATCCAGAACCGCATCACTGATCTAGATGTCGCAAACGCAAAACTGGTGATTCTTGCTCACGATATCCAAGTGAAAGACGCTCACCGCTTTGCAAACGCGAAAGTCATCGAATGTTCAACCAAGGAGGCGATGAAAAAAGCCGCCGAACTTATCCAAGCTTAAACCTTAAGCTCCTCCCCCAGAGCCCTTTCCCCCAAAGGGCTCTTTTTATTTCCGGCATTAGGTTTTGCTGACTTGGTGAGAATAGCGTGACAACGTTTGCCCCTTGCCTGTCGGTTTAACAATCAGACCGATTCCGACAAAAAACAGGACACACGCGAAAATTTGCGCACTACCAAGCACTTCATCATACATAAAATAACCAGAGATTAAGGCAAACACAGGCACCAACAAAGTCAGTGGCGCCGTGGTGCTGAGTGGGTAGCGAATCAGTAGTCGGTTCCACACCCAATAGCCAAACAAGGTGGTGGGATAAGCTTGAAAAACCACCGCCACAGTGGTGCTAACATCCCAGACGTTCATGGCATGTTCAATTATCTCAGGGCCATAGAGAGCCACGGCAAACATCACCAGCGGAATGGGTGCAAAAAGCATCCCCCATACATTGAAAGCAAACGCTTGAGTGGTTTTAGAGGCTTTGACGATCATTCCCATCACCGTCCAGCACGTGGCTGCGATCATAATAAACATCAGCCCCTGCATGGTAATGTTGCCATTCGTCGCGGAAACCAGTATCAGCAGAGCGACCAACGCCATGCCCGCACCAAGTACTTTGCGCTTGGACGCCGACTCTTTATGAACCAAGATACCAACGGCCATACTAATCAACGCATTTGATGACAGTAAAACCGAAGACATACCCGATGAGAGGCCAGCCGTGATCGACCAAGAAGCCATGCCCCATATGCCCACGCCAAACACCACGCCATAAGCCAGTAGATAACGCCAAGCAACGTTAGGACGGGCAATAAAAAATATCGCAGGGATCACCGCCAAGCTAAATCGCGCCGCCGTCGCCAATAGTGGATGCACGTCCGTAATCCCCAACTTGATCATCGAGAAGTTAAATCCCCATATCGCCATAACAAAAATGGCTAAAAATAAATCGCTTCGACTCATCACTGTCCTCCTTTTAGTTGAAAAAGAGTATTACTTGGGTACAGTTAACGGTACAGATACAATTTTTTACGCAAAAACCAGTACAGTTGAAGGCAATGAGCATTTACAGAACGTTGGCCAATCAGTTTATTCGTGAAATCGAAACAGGAAAACTTGCAGAAGGAAACCGAATGCCTTCGCTCCGTCAGCTGTCTAAGCAGCAGGGCGTAAGTATGTCGACTGCCGTCAGTTGCTATCAGGAATTAGAATCCCAAGGATGGATTCATGCTCGCCCGCAAGCGGGCTATTACGTATCTCCGCAGCGCAGCAAACACAAAACGCCAGAATGGGCTCAATTTGTCAGCCAGATCTCAACCGTCAATCAAAGCTTCGCGATTCACTCTCCACATAATGGGCCGCTCGGCATTTCCAGCACCAATATCGATGAAACTGCGTTAAACGAGCTGGAGCGTAGTTTTCGACGTGCGAGTAAACGGATAGGAAAACGCCTCAACCAATATCCGAACACCCGCGGGGAGCCATCTCTGCGTCATGCGCTGAGCGATCATTTCGCCAAACTCGGACTGCATATCAATCCGGATGAATTGATCATCACCTCAGGCTGCATGCCAGCCATCAAGGCAGCACTGGAAGCCTGCACCCAAGTGGGTGATGCCATCGCGATTAGCTCACCTTGCTTTAGTGGAATTTTGGATTTGCTCGGGCAAATGGGACGACAGATCGTGGAGATCCCCTCTTTGGACGATGGGATCGATCTGCCACAGTTGGAAGCGCATTTGCAGCAAGGCATCGTAAAAGCGGGCGTATTTTGCACCTCGCACATGAACCCTCAGGGGATCACCATGTCGGCGCAGCAAAAACAAAAGCTGGCCGAGCTCGCCAATCACTATCAAGTGCCGATGATTGAGGATGATGTCTACTTAGAACTATCCTATTCTGAGCACACACCTCTGCCAGCGAAATGCTATGATCAAGATGGTTTCATCCTTTGGTGTGGCTCTGTATCTAAGAGTTTGTCGCCCAGTTATCGTCTCGGCTGGTGTCTACCCGGACGGTTCATGGAGCGCTATCAGCAACAGCACAGCGCAGCCTGTTTTGGTGTCTCTTTACCAATCCAACTGGCCATTGCCGACTTTATCGAAACGGGTCACTACGCTAAGCAGTTAAAGCGCCGTCGCAGCAAACTGTTGGCCTTACGACAAGCCTATCTCGCCTTTTTATCAGAGCGGCTACCAAGCAAAGTGAATATCAGTCACCCACAAGGGGGCATGGTGCTCTGGCTGCAAGTTCCTGGTTTGAATCTGAACCAGTTCGCTGCGTTGATCGAAGAGAACCGTATCGATATCCGCTTAGGGCAACTGTTCAGTACGTTGTCGCTCTACAACGACTGCCTGCGCATCAACATTGGGTTTGAATTAACCCAAGAAGTGCAAGATGAGCTGAGCCTGCTTGCTGCAGCAATAGTCCAATCTCAATAATAAACACCATTTTTCCAAACATAACAATTACATTAAAATAAGATAAAAGTCACAAGAAAGGAGCGAATTTATATTTAAGAGGCGGTAAACAGACATCTAAAACCATTAAACCCTATGTTTTACGCATGTAATTAACATCCTATTTAATTACAAAAAAATTGTTATATTTGTCTAGGCACGAACATTATTGTGTAGAGATTTAATTTTCATTTGATAGTTTACAGATTTTAAATTAGCGAGATCATTTTATGACTTGGAAACTGATAAACCAAAATCCAACTGTTAGCAATGCTAGAGATGTAATACCTATCAATGAAAGCTGTTCACATTTAGCAAAGCTAGGAATAAATCCAAAAATACTAGGTGATGGAGAAATTAATTTAACTAGGCAAGCTCTGATGGCTTTTAAATTAATGACTGATTTTGATAAAAAGAACGTTATTAAAGATATTAAATATGTAATAAAAAATCCAAATAGTGCATGCCTTGTAAAACATAAAGCAAACCCATTTTGGCGCATAGCAAGAAATATCAACCCTTTCAAAAATTATCATTTCATGATAATTTACAGGTTGACAGATTCTGGAAAAATAGTAATTGAAGATATTGTTTTAGATACATCATTACATGGTCGACGTGTTGAATCTAAGCATCAACGTACTTTGTTATACGATATTGAAAAAGTAGGAAAAGCTAGATATAGCGAAGAAAATTGTCTCAAAAAAGATGTACAAAATGCTTTAGAGGCTTGGAATACAAATGGATCAAGGATTGTTCCAAAAATAAACCGAGAACATGTGGCCGTTAATGGTATGAACAATGATTATAATACAGCAGCTAAGTTGATGGGTGTTCATACTGATATCGCATATCAAGATGATAACGTAGCTAGATACAACCTATTTCATAATCCTACAGATGGAGCTGGATATGATTTAGTTGAATGTCTTTTCGATAAGACTAGAATATTTAAAAGTAGAAATTCTCAACAACTAGCATCTCTAATATTAAAAGCACAATCCGAAAAAAGAAAAGTAAAATGGACCGTACACAGTCAAGGGGCAATAATATTTCGTTCAGCTCTAGAGCAAGTACTACTAAAGAGGCCAGGTTTATCGCTTGAAGGACATGAGCTTGCAGTGCATGCCCCAGGGAGTCATTACTCAATTTTGTCTATATTAGCAAAAAGTCTTAGAATGAATGTTCAAAAGTTACGCGCAAATCCGGGTGACTTCGTACCAAATATAATAGCTTTCAATGGAATTACAAGCTTAACTAAGTTAAAGCTAAGTTCAAATCCGGACTTGATCCGTGCGTGTCTCCACTCAACAACAGAAGGAGGAAGTCCACACACGCTTCCTTATCTTGGCCTTAGGACCTACGAGAGGCAACTAAGAGAATTGGGGCTTGAAAAAAGAGCCAACTTAATCTCAAAATACGAGAAAAAAGGCAAATACTAAATGAGCATACTTTCATTTTTAAAAAAGAAATATCGATTTGGTGCTAACATATTGCAATCCAAAAGTAAACTATATCGCCTTGGGGATTTAATTTGCGAAATTGAAATACCATTAGGATTTCATGAAGGGATTAGTAATGAAAAATACTTACAAAATAAAATAGAATTCGATGTACTTAACAATGAACTAAACTCTTTCAAGCATGAAGACTATATATTAATCGACTTTTTAGATTGGCAATATCATACATTATTTCCTTACCCTATGGGTTACAGTTTTTTAGGAAAGCTAATATTCAATTTAAAGCTAGTTCCTTATGTTGATAATGCTAAAAAGCATAGAGTGTTAGAGGATATAAAACAAGACATTGAACATAGATATAATAAATTTTATCATGCTGATAATTATGACCCCGATACTGGAAGAGGGTATAATAAACACCAATTACGTCAAATACATGAGCAATATAATGAATCATCCGTCGCAAATGAAGACGTTAGAAATGCTTTTATTCAAGAAGAAATAGATCTTTCATTGGTAAAAACACCTGATACAAAAATATCTACTCATTATGTAAAATATGAATCCTCACGTAACTTGACATCGTTAAAAAATCATTATTGTTTTTTGTTCAATAATGACTACTACTTAGTCATTGACTTTACTCACGACGGATGGAATGACTCATATATGGCGTTGTGCTTAGATGATGCTTTGAGAGCAGAAGAAATCGTCATTTCATCATTCCATCTCACTGATTATTTAGAGCAGGGAGCTTAAGCTCCCCTTCTCCCCCATCAACGTTTCATCTGCATCAATGCCGCGGCATTTAAAATCGCGTCTTTGGTGGTGACGTCGATGACCTTGATGTGCTTGAAACGCTCGGGTTCTTTGATGGCGACGTCGTGGGCAAAGATCACAAACTTAGCCCTTTGAACATCTTTGGCCGTAATTCGATTAATGATGCCGTTGGCACCTTGCGTTTCCACTTTGATTTTCACCCCAAGTAGGCATGCCGCCTTTTCCAGCGATTTCGCCGCCAAGAAAGTATGCGCCACACCAGAAGGACACGAAGTGACGGCAAGAATATCGGCTTGACCTTCCCCCACTACCGAAGAGTACGCCAGTGTATCGCCTTGCGAATTCTCATCTTCATTGACGGTTTTCTTTAGAGCAATCGCAATCAGCGCCGTGGTAATGGCACCAGCAAGCGTGCCGACAATATAGCCAATTTTTCCATCGACGACAGGAAGCACAATCCAGCCGCCCCAAGGCGCGTGATTGAGTACTTGGAAGAGAAAACCAATTACATTGCCGACAATACCGCCAGCAACAATCGCCGGCAGCACACGTGCGGGATCCGCCGCGGCAAATGGAATCGCCCCTTCACTGATACCAATCATGCCCATAATGCCGGCCGCTTTGCCCGCTTCACGCTCATCACGCTTGAATTTGCTTGGTGACAACAGCGTGGCCAGCGCCATCCCCAATGGAGGGGTACAAATTGCAATACCGACTCCGCCCATCAACCAAGGTTGGGTGTTCACTTGCGTTTGGGCAAACAGCGTGGCGACTTTGTTGATAGGCCCGCCCATATCAAATGCGGTCATCGCCCCCAGCACCGCGCCTAAAGCAACTTTGCCAGAATCGGCCATCGAGGCCAGAAACTGATTAAGCCACAACATGCTGCTGGCGATAGGAGAACCAATCACCCACATGATCGCCCCACAGGTAATAAACGTTCCGAGCAGAGGATAGATAAAAATAGAACCGAGCGAGCTCATGCTGTCGGGAAGCTCGATCTTTTTCAGCTGACGCACCACAAAGCCCGCCCAAAAGCCCACAATGATCGCGCCTAAAAAGCCCGTATGGTATTGATTGACCGCAATCCAAGTGCCAATCATCCCCGGCGCTAAACCCGGTTTGTCTGCCATGGAATAGGCAATGTAGCCGCCGAGCACCACGGTAAACAAAGTCAGGCCAGCAATGCCCATTTGCGCTATGTCCGCCAATACTCCCTGCTCTGGCACCGCGCCATGGCCAGAGCTCATCACAGAAAGCGACAATAGCACCCCGCCCGCGACAATAAACGGCATCATATGAGAGGTGCCAAACAGCAAATGCTCCTTAATACGCGCGACGCGTTGTGCCATTGGGCTAAGCGGCTGATGAACAAACTCACCCATGCCATGCTCTTGCAGGGTATCGACACCATTGTGACCCACAAACAACGCTCGCGCCTGATCGATATCTTCCGCGGCTTTGAGCTTCTCGACAAAACCCTCTTCAATCAATTTACTGGAGATTTGTGCCAACACTTCAATGTGGTGATGATCTTCGCCATCGGGGGATGCGAGCATAAAAAACACATCGGAAAGCTGACCATCTTCCGCTCCGTAATCAATCCCTTGGCGGCTGATCCCCACCACCACAGCAGGTAAGGCAACGGCGTGACTTTTGGCGTGGGGAATGGCAATCCCCTCTTCAAAACCGGTATTGCCAATCTCTTCTCTTAGCCAAATATCCCTTAAAAATTGCTGTTTATCGGTCAATTTTCCTGCTTTATCCAGCATCTCCACCAATTCGATCAGCACGTCTTCTTTGCTGTTGGCTTTCAGATCTAAGCAGATGACTTCGGGTTCGATCAGGTTGGTCATATCCACGATGGCTTTACCTTGCGTTGTCCATACTATCCATACTTACTCATTGAGGCGTGTATTGGTTCGCGCACGCGCGCGTAGGCTAGAGTAACCAGCCAAGCGGTTTCAAAACATAGGACGAAAGATGCAATAACTGGATTTTTGTAACATCAAAAGCGAACTGTGAACTGGGTCTGCTGTGAAAAAGCCGCATTTGCCTTACGCTGTGCTAATATCCTGCCAAACGTTACCACGAGATAGTCCGATGAAAGTTGTTGCGGTCACCGCTTGCCCAACGGGCATTGCCCACACCTACATGGCGGCCGATGCATTAACCAAAGCCGCACCAAAGTACAATGTGCAGATCAAAGTTGAAACCCAAGGTGCGATGGGGATCGAAAACCAACTGACGCCTTATGATGTGGCCCATGCAGATAAGGTATTGATTGTCTCGGATATCGAAATCGAACAGCCAGGACGTTTTGAAGGCATGAACGTGGTGAAACTCGCCATCGAAGATGTGCTGCTCAACGTCGACAAAGTGTTTCTTGTCCACTGTCGCTGAACATCAGCATGATGCATGAATATCAAGTCACCTTCTTGGTGAACGATGTTAACGCCAGTGCCCATGTGGCCCAACCATTGTCTCGTGTTGCGCGAAAGTTCAAAAGCACCCTACATATCATCAACATCACGCAAAATCGCAGCGCAGAGTTGGCAAAGTCACTCTCGGTACTGCAAGTAGGGTTGCAAGAAGGGGATTTTTGCCAAATCACCGCCATTGGCATTGATGCCGAACTCGCCTGCTTTGTGATTAAAGATATGCTGTCGGATCACTTCACCGTGGTCGGTTCAAAGATCAACTATGAGTTCTCCAGCCATCTGGCCGAGCGGCTACCGCAAATTTGCCCACCAGCCGAGGTCAAATGGCACTATGCCAAAGCACACACCGAACTCACCAAATTCGAGTGTTTGAAAGGGTTAGCGCAACTGATCTACCCCGTTTCGCCCGATGAGCTGATTTTGGCGTTTATTAAGCGAGAAGAGCGCTCTTCCACCTGCGTCGCTCCCGGCATCGCGATTCCTCATGTGATGTTTGAAGGCATTGAACACATTGCTGTGGCGGTGATCAAAAACGATGAATCGATGGATTGGGCTTCCAAAATGGGCGACGTGCATTTAGCCATTGCTTTGGTGATGCCAAGCAAGCCCAATCGAGAACAGATCATCGCTGCGACCAATTTAACGCGCAATTTACTGTGTGATCAAATGGTTGAGCGCCTACTGCTGACTCACAGTGGCGTTGATCTGCAAGCACTGCTGATGTACGCCATGTCGCGCCTACTAAATTGAGGCGCGATAATCGCTTGGTGTGCGCCCTGTGCGATTTTTAAACACGCGGCAGAAGTAGTTCACATCCTTAAACCCGCAGCGCAGCGCCACTTCATTGAGCTTAAAGTTATACTTCTTGAGCATAAACTTGGCGCGGTCTACCCTTACCCAAGTGATGTAGTCAGCCAACGTCATATGCCCTTGCTGACGAAACAGCCGCGATAAATGATTGGCGGAGATGCTAAAACGCGATGCAATGCTTTCACGGGTAATTGGCCGATGGAAGTTCTCTTGGATATAAATGCAGATCCCTTGATAGAGATCTTGCACACGGTTATGCGACTGTTCAACCGGTGCATTGAGCATGGTTTTGGCGTATTGCAGCAAGGCTTGCAGCAACAACTCGTCCATCGGCTTTTTGTGATTTTCACGCGCCAATGAGCTCAGAGCTTCTAAGATGTTATCGATGGCAAAACCTGAACGGGTTTGGATACTGTGCTTTTGGATATCGTAAAAGTTGGCTTCGCCTTTACGTTTGCTCACCAAACTGAGCCCCAACTGGCGGCGACCAAACAACATACTCAGCACCGAACAATCGGTATCCCAATTCGGCTTATTCCAACAGTTAGAAGGTATAAAAATCGCATCACCCGCTTTGGCGACAATTTTGCTTACTTTGCGATCGTGGCTTTCCATTTCATTAATGTATTCCCCATCCAATACTAACTCCAAACGGGGAAAGTTAACCTGATAGCTAAATTCAGGTGGCGTATGAAAATCACCAGCGAACCAAATATGATGAAAGGATTCACGTTCATTTAGTACCGATGAAATCAAATCATCAAACATCATCTCTAGGCTCTCATCGCATTGCTCAATTTCGTTTCGGCGTAAGGTATACAACGATTCTTACCAGCGCTCCTTGAACAAAATCACACTCTCGCCCAAATGATACAAAAATCCAGTATCAGCACCAATTCTCTAGTACTCATCCTGTTATTTAAAAACAATAAACACACTTTAACTTAATGAAATAACAGCAACTTAACATCAATAATGGCCATTTATTCGTCCAAAATGTTTACAGAATCTCATAGCGATCCAAATCACATTCAACTCATACCGATACAATTGTCCAGTAAATGTTCTATTTCTTCACTACTCGCTCGATCCGCAAAATTAAACAATATCTCTGACAAATACCCAGGCCACTTAGCGCAGCTGCGTGAGACCGGCGCGGGATAAAAAAGACAAAACACAGAGGTTTCTATGATCAACCAACTGATTAATGCCAATTTAATTCAGCTTGATCTGCAAGCAAATAACAAACAAGCCGTTTTTGAAGAGCTGATTGATATCCTGCATTCGCAAGGACGTATTTCAGATAAAGCGGCCTTCCTACAGGACATCCAAGCGCGTGAAGAGTTAGGCAACACCGGATTTGAAGACGGCGTCGCGATCCCTCATGCGAAAAGTGCCGCCGTTACCCAACCTGCCGTCGCCATTGGCGTGTGCAAACAGGGCATTGAGTACGGCGCAGAAGACGGTTTGCCTTCCAAACTCTTTTTCATGATCGCGTCACCCGATGGAGGCGATAACCACCATATTGAAGTGTTGGCTGAACTCTCTTCCAAGCTGATCGAAGAAGGTTTCATCGACACATTCCTCAATGCCGAAAACGCCGAGCAAGCACTCCAGTTATTGCTGAAAAAGGCCGAACCTGCGCCAGACACTACCCCATCAGAGAGCAAAGGGTTGATCATTGGTGTGACGGGTTGCCCTGCAGGCATCGCCCACACTTACCTCGCGGCGGAAGCACTGGAAAAAGGCGCGGCGGCGTTGGGCTACGAAATCAAAGTGGAAACCAACGGCTCGATTGGGGTGAAAAACAGCCCAACCGCAGAAGAAATTGAACGTGCAGAGGCGATCGTTGTGGCGTGCGATAAGCAAGTCGACATGGCGCGCTTTGCCGGCAAACGTGTCGTCAAAACCAACGTCAAAGCCCCCATTCGCGACGCTCAGAAGCTGATTAATGAAGCGTTAAACTCGCCAAGCTACCAAGCCGAAAGCGCCAACACGCAGTCGGTGGCGAACAAAGCGTCCCAAGCGCGCTCTGATCTCTATCGTTTCTTGATGAACGGCGTGTCTCACATGATCCCATTCGTGGTCACGGGGGGCCTTCTAATTGCCTTAGCCCTTGCGGTCGGTGGCGAGCCAACCGAAGCCGGCATGGCGATTCCTCCAGGCAGTATGTGGAACCAAATTCTAGAAGTGGGCGTGGTCGCCTTCACGTTGATGATCCCGATTTTGGCAGGTTACATTGCCTACGCGATTGCAGACCGACCAGCACTGGCTCCGGGTTTAATCGGTGGTTGGATTGCCAACAACGGTTCTTTCTACGGCGCTGAAGCAGGAACAGGCTTTATTGGTGCCATCATCGCAGGCTTGCTTGTTGGCTACTTCGTTAAGTGGATCACCTCAATCAACTACCACAAGTTTATTCAACCACTTGTTCCGATCATGATCGCACCCATCACCGCATCGCTTTTCATTGCTGGTCTGTTCATCTTCGTCATCGGTGCACCCATCGCCAGCCTAATGGACGGTTTAACCGCACTGCTCACCAGCATGAGTACAGGTAACGTGATTCTACTGGGCATTGTGCTGGGTGGTATGGCCGGCTTTGATATGGGTGGCCCATTCAACAAAGTGGCGTTCTTATTCTCTGTCGGCATGATTGCCAGTGGCCAAACCCAATTTATGGGCGCGATGGCGTGTGCCATTCCGGTTGCACCACTTGGCATGGCGCTCGCCACCGCGATGGGTCGCAAGTTCGATTTGTTTGAATCGTCAGAAATTGAAGCGGGTAAAGCGGCAGGCGCAATGGGCTTAGTCGGTATCTCGGAAGGGGCGATTCCATTTGCGGCGCAAGATCCGATGTCGGTGATTCCTGCCAACGTATTGGGCTCTATGGTTGCAGCGGTAATGGCGTTTTCTTTCGGCATCACTAACAGCGTGGCGCACGGTGGCCCTGTTGTGGCGCTACTTGGCGCGATGAACTACCCGTTATTGGCGCTAATTTGCATGGCTTCAGGCGCTGCGGTTACAGCAATCACTTGTGTGACGCTGAAGAAAATCCGCGCACAAAAGCTAGCGGCCGCAACCGCCTAACTTCCCCCTCTTTTCACCGTATGGCTTGGGCGCACGCTCAAGCCATCTTTCCGATGGTGACTTTTCTGAAGGTCACTTTTCTAAAGGTAACTTTTCTGAAGGCAAGAAAGATGTCTGAGATCCTAGCTTCGCAAGCAACCCTGCCGCTGGCGGTGTTCTTCCCTATGACCAACCCGATACAAAACTATGCGTGGGGCAGCAAAACCGCCATGCAGCAACTGTTTGCCATCGAAAATCCAACCAATGAACCCCAAGCCGAACTGTGGATGGGCGCGCATCCCAATGGTTGTTCATGTGTCACGATGGCAGGCCAAGAAGTTAAATTGTCTGACTTTATTGCGCAAAATCCATCGCTAGTTTTAGGTGAGCAGACCGCCGCACAGTTTGGTGAGCTGCCTTATCTATTTAAAATTCTCGCCGCTGAAAATGCGCTGTCGATTCAGGTGCATCCCAACAAGCAGCAAGCAGAATTTGGCTTTGCCCGAGAAGAGCAGCAAGGTATTGCGTTGAGCGCAGCCAACCGCAATTACAAAGACCCAAACCACAAGCCAGAGCTGGTTTACGCACTAACAGAATACCAAGCGATGAACGGTTTTCGCGCTATCGGCGAAATTCTCAATGTCTTTGTCGAGCTGGCCATTGACGAGTTGAGCCCATTTGTTGATGCCCTCTCAAGTGACCCAACCGAACAAGGGTTGAGTGACTTTTTCTCCGGCTTACTTTCATTGCAAGGTGAAACGAAAAACAACGCCGTAGCGGCTTTGATCCACCAAGCAAAACAGATTGATTTGCCGCTCTTTGCCTTGATTGTTGAATTGGAAAAGCAGTATCCCAACGACATCGGCCTCTTCGCACCATTGATGCTCAATGTGATTACCTTACAACCAGGTGAAGCGATGTTCTTGCAAGCCGAGACGCCGCACGCCTATTTGCATGGCACGGGCTTGGAAATCATGGCCAACTCCGACAACGTGTTGCGCGCGGGTTTAACGCCAAAATACATGGATATTGATGAATTGGTGGCATGCACTCAATTCAAACACAAGCCGTTTGAACAACTGCGCCTTGAGCCAAACCTGAGTGACGGCAGTCTGCACTACCCCATTCCTGTCGACGACTTTAAATTTGCGATTTTACCGCCCGCAGAGAAGCTGACGATCAACGTAGCCAGTGCGGAAATTTTGCTGCCTTTGGATGGCGTTCTCGAACTGAACCACGCCAATGGCGAACGTTTTTTAGTCCAAAAGGGCGAATCGGTTTTCATCCCCGCTTACAGTGAACAGTACACCATCACCAGCCAAGGCCGAGTCGCAAGAGCGTTTAGTTAAGCACATTCAAGGGGCGCACCTCGCCCCTATTTTGGATGCGAAAAAGGGCTGGGTTGCTGAACTCAGCTCACTTGAGCGCTCTAGTTCAGAGTAAAACTCCGAATGACTTTAGCAACCAGTTCAGCCTGATTACGGGTTGCAGTCTTCGCCAAACAGGCTTTAATCTGCTGTCTAATGGTGTTGCTCGTTGCATCACGTAGCACGGCAATTTCATCAACCAAAGAGCCTGAACAAAGTAAACTGGTCACTTCCGCTTCCGCTAAGGTCAATGAAAACAAAGACATTATTTCTTGAGGATGAATTTTAAATCGGCTCGCGCAAGCTTGCACCATCACTAAACAACAAGCGACATTGTGTGGCCCAATCGGCGTCACGACTTGGTAAAACCAAGGCTTTAATGTCACTCGATAAACCATATGCGCATCCCAAGCATAAAAACGCTTATCAAACTCTGCGCCAAGGATAGCCGCGGATTGATTCAAACCGAGTTTAAATTGAGCATCTGTCTCCGCTAAAGCGAAGCTTAATCGGCGTGAAAAGAAAGCCGACGATTGAAACAACGTGCTGTCAGACAATAAGCGTTGAGCCGATGCATTTAAGTAACGCAGCTCTGCATGGTAGTCACAAACAAAAATGGCCTCAGGTAACACATCCAGTAACGCATGCTGTGCGCCTGCCGCGTTGCTCTGCTGCATACGCAGTGACATCCCTAGAGCGTGATCAATGTGAGGAAGAAACGCATTGGCCGCCGCCACCTGCTGCTGAGAATAGTAAGCCGTGTCAGGCCCTGACATAAACGCAATTTCGGTGATCAATTGGCTATCCGGTTTAGCGAGTAAACAGCCAATTGAATTTCTGATCGCCGCGGGCTTCGCAAAATCCGAGTAAATTTCGGAATCAACAAAATCCTTATCATTGCAAACCAAATGGCTAGCATGAAACTGGTTGGCATCATGTCGTGCCAATCCCTGCGTCCACAAATCTACTTTATAAAAATGCTCTTGATAGGTTTCAAAATGGCCTGATTCAAAGCCATGAGCAACAAATCGAGATGGCGAATGATCGACACTCGATCGGCTAGCAATAAATGCGTGCGAAGACCCTAATACTTCACTCAGGCGGACCAACACCTCTTGCCATAATTCAGGTTTCTCAATGGTGCTGTAAATCTGTTTTACAATATCCACCTTATCAACTTGACTCATATCCACCCATCAATCAGAAGCCGTCAACTGCGCAAAAAGTATTAAACCTCCACTCCGCATTGTCAAATAAATGTGAAAAATGTTAATAGCATTACCCATATGGGTATTGTTGGGCAAAATGCTCGATGAAATACTCGGCTTCGATGACAAGACAAGGGTTGCCTTGTGCAAAATAATAAAATCGATTGGAGCACATATGAAAATACGACTACTAACAGGATGTGTAGCACTTGCTTTGGCAGGGTGCGGCGGCAGTAGCGATTCATCTACCCCGACACCACAAACCAAAACGGGTGTCTTTTTAGATAGTCCCGTCATAGGCATGAATTATCGCACTGCAACCATCAGTGACGGTATGACAACGGAAGACGGAGAATTCACCTATTTAGAAGGTGAAACGGTCACCTTTTACCTTGGCGATCTCACCTTTCCAGACGTCAAAGCTGGTGCTCAGGTCACGCCGGCTGATATCGGTGGAGGGCTAGCCACCACCACCACGGTTAACATTTTGCAATTGCTGCAAAGCTTGGACGATCACGGCGATCTCTCGGATGGTATCACCATTATCGATACCAGTAAGGATGCTTTTGTCGGCACAGGATTAGATCTCAGAAGTGATACTTTTGACGCGTCTGTTAGCGCCATTTTAACCAGCATAGGCAAAACCTTAGTCACTGAAGAGGCCGCTCAAACTCACTTTACCGAAACCTTAAAAGGCCAGTTGACCGGTAGTTGGTTATTTAGTGAAGGCGCAGGCAAGCGCAATATACTTACCTTCTTCAACGACAATAACTACATCATTGTGCATGAACATTCCGACATCCCTGACGATGGCGACCAACCTGCTGGCTCGGCTGAATACGGCACTTATACCTACGATCCTGCCACCCAAATGTTGGCGCTTAACGTGATCCGCGAATCGGATAATTCCGGCGGATTAGCAGACGACTTTGGCTCAATCACTCTCGAAGTTCAGGCCACACAAACGACTCTAGACATCACTTTCGCTGATGAAGCCGGTGAACAGGTTCGGTTTAGCAAAATCACCGACAGCAGTAATGCTATGGTGGGTGCTTGGTACTTGAGAGAAGATGACATCAGCAGCGATAACATCTTGACCATACTGCCGAATAATCAATATGTGATTGTGCACACCAATAACCAAGAAGCCTACAATGGCGCAGAGATTATGGCCACATCTGGCGAATTTGGTAGCTTTAGCCTCAATGGTGGTGTGTTCACCGTCACCAGCATCACTAGCGAAGCAGACGGTCCGGGTGGGTTATATGATAAAGATAGCCCCATGTTTAGCGCGACTATCACGGTAACAGACAATGAAAGCCTCAACTTTACTAACTCGGATGAGAATTTCACCTTCAGCCGTATCAAGTAAGCTTCTGAGAGAGAGTTTCTGGCTGGCAACCGATGCCTTTCAAAAACAACTGATCTTGCGAGCATTAGAGTCGAACCAAGGTAACTGGGCCGCCACCGCAAGGCAATTAGAGCTCGACAGTGGCAACCTCCATCGTCTAGCCAAGCGATTAGGTATTAAGTCACAAAAGGGGCTCAATGAGCCCCGAAACATAACGATGTAACGAATCTACTGCTCACCTTGGCTTGAGATGAACACGATCTCGTGCTCAGTAGAGGCATCCACCAAACGAGAAATATCCAATGTTTCGAGTATTTTATGCTCGAAGGTTTCATCCGAAGAAAGCAGCCACTTACGGAATTTTTTCTTAGACGCTTCGCCTTCTAAGCGATATTTAAACAAAAAGCTCAACATATAGTTATCTTTGAGCGGAAGGTTGTACACGCGTTGGAAAATATGTTTGTAGTTAATATCACCTTCAACGTACTTAGAATATGTCTGTTTACCTATTGTTACCGTTTCACAGCTGATAGGTGGAAAGGACCTAAAATAATCGTCCAACAAGAACTCTTCTCTTTCTTTTTTATCTTCCTTACTATCCGGAAACTCTCCCCATACTTTATTTGCATATTCAAAGGCGTGATTCATATCCTCTGTATGCCGACCACGCAACGTTCTTTCTACTGGCACAGGATCATGATAAAAATCTAGATATTCTTTTTCTATCACTGCGTTCAGCGATTCAACACCATCAAATGATTGTGGCACTTTTTTAAGTCTCACGATCACTAGCAATAAGCCTTGACTATTATAGGGATCGATAGGGTTGATAATGACGTTGTGAAATCGATATGAGAAGAAACCCAGATCAACTTTATGCTCAAAAAAGTTGGGATCAGCACTGCCATTAAGTACGTCTAAGTTCGTTTCCTGAAGATAGTATTTAAAACTAGAGCAATTATCAGGAAATGAGAATTCATAGAGATGATCATCTATTCGATATCGAGCATGAGCTCTGCTTACAAAATTTGGTTTTCCTCTAAATCCATCTCTAAAGCTTTTGATAAACATCACTTCACTCCAAATTCCTTTATATATTTATCAATATCTTTTACCCTTTTTAAAGCTTTAGCATTACCCGACATAACAAGTTGCTTGCGATATAGCTCCAATCCAAAATAGGGCAAAGTATGAGGACTAGCTGTCATAATATTTCCTTTGACCAATCCGACAAATTTAATACACCGCATCAAACTACTTGTTGTTAGCTTATCCTCTCTCGCAGCTAAGTTTGGTACCAAATCAAAAGGATTCGTCCTGGTTTTGTGACGATTGACTTTTAATCCCAGTAATTTTGCATTGCGATCAATTTTACTTGTTCTTGTACCCCCTGCATGAACTACGACTTCTTGATTAGCCAATCTCAGCGAAGGATTTTTTGTGTAGACAAACTCTAAAGCTGCGTTAAAAATGATCGCCCCTTGACTATGAACAGTCCATTTTACCTTCTTGCCACTCTGCGCACATTGCTTCATAACAGCGGCTAAGTGCTGAGCATTGTGCGAGGTAAAAATAGTTTTATCAAAAGAACACTCTATTAAATCTAATACACCACCATCACTTGGATTGTGAAAGAGCGTATATTCTTTGGGAGCATCTTCCTTATAAGCAACTTCTGTATGTACTCCCATTAATCCGACAGCTTTAGCATAAGGATTTAACATACCATTTACTGCTGCATGCATTGTTCTTATACTGGTTGCTGGCTTGACGCTACCACTTTCCCATTCACCTAACATTGCAGCAACCGTTGCTTCATCTTGAGTTCCATCATAAACACCATAACTTTCAATACCCTTCTTTACATGATACATTTGGGTTCGTTGATGAGATACTGTATCAATTTTTCTTCCATGCAATTTTGTATCAAATGAAATATCATGAATAACAACTTTACCACTCTTGAACGTAATCGTTAGTAAGTAATGATAATTTTTAAATGGATAAGTAGTACGAAAAACTCTCCAAAGAGGGTTTCTTTTATGTCGAACGATTGACTTAGCACTCGGATTAGCCGTAACGAAATACATTTCTCTTACAACCTGCCTTTGATCGTACTCATTCAATGATGCCAACATGAGCAGAGCTTGACGAGAAATACAAATTTTCTTCTCACTGAATAACGAAGCACATAACATTTTACCAACTACTTGATCCAGCTGAACTCCTGAACGATTATTTACTTCAATGTAATCAAAAGCCTCTTCTCGGCCTGCGAATTTCCAAGTCATTTTTCCATCCCTATTAACTATGTTGGATGGAATACTAAACCAACGAAGATGTAGTAAATTAGTGAGAAAAACACTCAATTTAATTAACTTAGAAATATGCCTATTTTTATGATAATTAACAAACATATAAATTTCATTTGAAGTTATATGCCTCGCAATTATTATTATATTGGGGTCGTCATTTAAGGTGAAGAGCCCAACTGAACGAGTATTGTAAAACTTAAATTCATCGCACCTTTTCTTGATGATCTACGGGGCCCTTTATTGCTTGCAAGTTAGACATATCCCCCAGCTCACAAGCCTTTAATGTTTGTTCGTGGAAAGCCTGGGGCAATCCTGGCAAAGGGTTCCGTTGCGGCACTTGTATGCTAAACAACAGCTCATCCTAATGTGTTTGAGCCCGCTTTCAGTGTCTTCTTTGATTAGACTCGCTAAGTGTTTGTCAGATAAATGAAATGCATCCAACCAAAGTTTCGCTTGCTGCTCGATATAGCTATTGTCGAGTTCAGGTCTCATGGATTGAAGCTTGATCAGACAACTTAAAATCAGATCGGCGAGCAAGTGGTTGGTAAATCCGGGGCGAATTCGTGTCCATTGGTTGATTTGTTGACGGTATTGTTCGAACAAACGTAATAACTGCTCACCAGCTCTCGGGACCAATACCTCCGGCTCGCCATGCCAGTGCATTTCAGAGGCAAAGCGGTATCCTGCAATAAAACCACGATGCTGGAACTGGGCAAAGTTCGCAAAATCTGGCAACGACTTTAGCCCATAGATAGAGAGAAAACTGAGATAGATAGGTTGCCAGCAGAGCAAGTCCCAGGTGCGTGTTAACCAATAACCGCTGCCCGCTTCTGGATTGGCCTGTGCAAGTTGGTGATAAATGCTCTGTATGATGGCAGTGCTGTTTGGATTTCCGACCAAGATGCACGCTTTCGGCAACTCACCGAACGAGCCTTTTAAATAGGGGGAAACCTGCTTCGAATGCGTGAAAATTAATTGATAAATAGCGGGTGGAGGCGGACGAAACCAAAAACGTTTGAGCCATTCTGGGCGCATAGACAACAAATATCGAGTGTGAGTTGGTCAATACCTTAACGCAGCGGGAATTGTAAAACTTAACAATACGGTGCAAAATGATAACCATTCTCTTTTGATTGACTTAACAGTTGTACACTGAGGCCACCCTCATGGTTGAGGTACAATTCAATCCGCATGGTTGGTATTCATTGTGGCAACAGCACAAAGTAAAAACAGATCGATCTCGACATTCAATCGCATCAGCAAGGTGTTGTCGTTTATTCATAACAACCTGGATGCTTCACTGTCACTGGAAGAAATTGCGGAGCAAAGTTGCTGGTCACGCTGGCAATTGCAACGCGTCTTCCAATCGGAAACGGGCTTAACCGTCGCGCACTATGTACGTGAGTTGAAACTGAGCACTGCCGCTGAAATGCTGTTGGACACGGATCAGCGAGTCATTGATATCGCCCTTTCCCTTGGCTTTAATTCCGAGATCGCCTTTAGCCGCGCATTCAAGCAGTTGTTTGGCGATAGCCCTCGCCTCTATCGCAAGCAAGCGCAACGCTTTGGCCTAAAGAAACCCATCGAAATATCAGAAGTTAATCACGCTGGCATCAATACAAGCTCGTTTGTTGAAGTGAAAGTCGACACCAAAGAAGCGTTTTTGCTGAAAGGGGTTCATGGGGAAATTAATGGCTTATTTTCTCTTAAGCCCAATTTCGCGCAAGTCGTCCCTCTGCTTTGGAAAAGCCTTGAAGAGGCGGCTACAAACCTTCCGCCATTAACGAACCGAAGGCTTGGTGTCGTGGATGTGACCCAAGCGAGTTTCGATGGTAGCCGCATCAAGTATTGGGCGGGTATCGAACTTGATTCGAACATCTCCCTTCCTGAACGACCCAGTTTGATTTCTGATCAACTCGAAACGCTGGCAGTGCCCGAACAAACTTACGCGATCGTAAAACACAAAGGCCCGATTGAGCGACTCCCAAGAACGCTAGAATGGTTCATTATTCATTGGCTGCCAAATTCTGGCTATCGCGGTATAGATGGTTATGAACTGGAAGTCTACCCCTCTGACTATCAACTCAACTCACTCAATGCTGAAATGGAGTACTGGGTACCGATCCAAAAAGTATGAGGTTATCCAAGACCATGCGTATCCCAAGTGACTTTAAGTTTGTGTTGAAGTTGCACCAAATTGTTAACTATCTTTTGAGTCGCCCAATACAATGCAAATGAGAATTACTACCATTAAGTATGCATTGGTATTTAGGGACAATATGAACACAACAACTCCATTTAAAACTTCCTCTATCGCGCTTGCGATCATGGCGACGTTTACCACTCCTCTTGTTGCTGGCGCGCAAAGCAGCGTCGAAAACACTCAGCCTGAAAACACTCAGCTTGAAACTACCCAACTTGAAACCATTACGGTTCTTGGCAAGGTCTATCGCAATACGGCGACCAAAACGGCGTTAGAGCCCGAGGAGACGCCACAAGGTGTGACGATCATTGATAAAGAGCTGCTGGATCAGCGCGGTGTTAAATCGGTCAATGAAGCCCTACGCTACGCTCCGGGCGTAGTGACGGAACAAAAAGGTGCTGCGGTCACCATGTACGACAACTTTTCTATCCGCGGCTTTGAGACCAACAACCAGAACTATTACGATGGTTTGATCCTGCCTTACTTAGCGGGATGGAACTTGCATCCGCAAATTGACCCAGTCGCGATTCAGCAAATTGAAGTGTTTAAAGGCCCAACCTCGGTGCTCTACGGAACCATGCCTCCGGGCGGCATGGTCAACATCATTGCCAAATCACCTCAACAGGAGCAAAGCACATCGGTAGGGCTGGCAACGGGCTCACGTCATCTTGTGCAAGCGTCTCTGGACTCTGCTGGGCAAATCGGTGACAGCAACCTATCCTACCGACTGGTGGCCATGGCACGTAAGCAAGATAGCCAAGTCAATGGTGCAGAAGAAGAGCGTTATCTCATCGCGCCATCTCTCGACTGGCAAGTGACCGATCGCACTCTGATCAACGTGAATCTTTACTATCAGAACGATCCCGCCATGGGCATCAACTCTTCCATGCCTGTTGAAGTGGTGAAAAGACAATCACCTTCGGTCTCGATGGGGGATATCAATTGGAGTACCTTCGAGCGCGACGTACTCATGCTTGGCTATAAACTCAATCACGAGTTCAATGACAACTGGTCATTTCTACAAAATGCCCGTTATACCGATGCCTCGTTGTACCAAGAGAACACTTATCACCTCGATACCGGCTTTACAGCGGCGACGGGTGCGCTGTCTCGAAATATCTATACTACCGATGAAAGCTATAAGAGTGTGGTGATAGACAACCAGCTTTCTGGTCTAGTGACGATGGGCAATTGGCAACACAACTTGCTGGTTGGCGTCGATTACCAAGATCTCGATGGGGATTCTTCATACAAAGAGTTCGCTGGCAACGCTGCTTTTTATACCTTCAACGCCTATCAGCCAAACAACCATCTGTTAGACAAAAGCCAACTCAACGAAGTCTATTCAGAGCGCCACGACATTGGCTTTGAACAGCTGGGCGTCTATTTCCAAGATCAAATACGCCACGGCCAACTGATTTTGCTGGCGGGTGGACGTTACGATCTGTTCAAATCCCACGATGATAAGACAAGTACTGCGCCAACGTATGATGGCAAAGAGACGTCCGATCATAACCAGTTCTCCTACCGTGTTGGTGCTTTATATGAGCTTGGCAATGGCCTGTCACCCTTTGCCAACTATGCCACCAGCTTTGAACCCGCGGCAGGCACCGACATCAATGGTAAGAGCTTGAAACCGCAAACGGGTGAGCAGATCGAAGTCGGCTTTAAGTACATGTCTGCCGACATGGCCAACACGCTGACCGCGTCTTACTTCCACATTACCAAATTTGACTCCATTGCCGCCGACCCTAACGACCCGACATTCCGTGCAAAAATCCAATTGGGCGAAGTGACGTCTCAAGGTGTCGAGCTTGAAGGGCAGGCCTATCTTGCTGATAACTGGGATGTACTGGCCTCTTACACCTACCTTGATATGGAAGTGAAAAAAGCCACCGATGCCACGCTTGTCGGGACGACCCCAATTTATGTGCCAAAACACAGCGCAAATCTTTGGACCAACTACTACCTCACTTCCGGCGCTTTAAGTGGTGTGCGCATTGGTGGTGGTGTACGTTATGTGGGCGAAATGGAAATGGACGCGACCAACACCCAAGGCAAGGTGCCATCGTACACGGTTGCTGACCTCTCGCTTGGTTACGACCTGGGCAACGCGAGTGATTCGCTCAATGGCGCGCAAGTCAACTTGGTGGTGAACAACCTGTTCAATGAGCAATATTACTCATGTTACAACCAGACCAACTGCTGGTTTGGTGCGGAGCAAACCGTCGAGCTCAACGTGAATTACGGCTTCTAACCAAATAGAATCGCCAACAAGTAGGGTGAGGCATTGGCCACCTCACCCATCTATACAGAGCAACATGTGCTAATTTTTATACTGTTAATGCGCTTTCCATTCCACATGGCGGCGAGCATATGCTCTCCTGCCACCAAGTAACATTCTCACTCTTTCCGTTAGATTTCTGCCTGACTGGCTTGTCAGCTTTGCTGCAAAAAAAAGCCGCTTTGTTACAGCGACTGGTCAAAAAAGGAGCATAACTTAAAGACCGAAAATAATCTGAACCGTAGATAGCAGTATTAGTTCAGACAGGGTTTAGTTAAAAGCCCGAGCAAGTCTACCTTCACCAAAGTATTCGTAAACTTTTGTAGAATTACAGACAAAAACTGATTCTCCGGCAGCAACAGTAACGACATCGGAACCATGACGAATAGCACAGTTGCCTTCAATGCAAAAAAGAATTTCAGCACTCCGCACATATTGCCGACGTTCAGTCGTTTCTACGTTGACGATCTCAAAGCTGAAATCTTCGACTGGGATAGGATACGCAGTTTTGTTTTCAATATTGAAAGGCTTGAGTATTAGCTTATCGCGGTCTGTCGAAATAAAGTTGGTATTGGCAATCAGTTCAGCGATATCCATATGTTTTGGCGTTAAACCCGCTCGCAGCACATTGTCAGAGTTGGCCATAATTTCTAAGCCCGTTCCTTTGACATACGCGTGAGGTGTTTCTGCATGCAGAAACATCGCTTCGCCAGGTTCAAGCTCAACAATGTTGAGCAACAATGGAGAGAACAAACCAATGTCATCTCGATAATCTTGGCGAAACTCTTTTATCAGCTCAAACGCTTCACGTGCTTTCGCTGTTTTTGCTGGTTGATCAACTGCTTGTAACAACTCAGCAAGAGCGCGTTGTTTACGCTCAGCAGAGAGATTCATCACAACATCAAAGAAGGCTTTCAACCCCGTTGAGGTAGGCTGAAGAATGAGCTTTTCAAGGTCTACACGGAGTGTTTCAACCTTAGCTTGGTCAAATAGGCTGACGATTTCTTCTATGGTACGAAAGCCGTTCATCGCTTTGTAGAAGGTCAGCGCATAAACCAGTTCTGGCTTATGGTTGTCATCTTTGTAGTTACGACTGCTATCGGTTAGTTGGAGGCCTTGCAAATTCTCTTTCTGATAACCCTCTATCGCTTTTTCTCTACTAGGATGAACTTGAATAGAAAGTGGCTTTTCGGCTGACAGCACTTTAAAGAGAAATGGCAAATCCCCAAATCGTTCAACGGTGTAATCACCAAGCACGTTCGCGGGATCAGATTGGATGAAATCGGACAACAGCATACCTGTATGAGCCAATTTTGAGCATCCATTTGGATGTGTGCCCATCCAAATTTCAGCTTGAGGTACTTGCTCTGGGTTATCGATGCCAAAAAGTTCAGTGATGGCGGTTTGGCTACCCCAAACATAATTCTGAATGACATTTTCAAGTTTAAAGATAGAGTTATTCATTTGACACTTCCACACTGGCAAAGCACATCCCCAAACGAATCGCTGAGGCGATATTTCTTGAGGTTCTAGTTACATTTTTCTCAGCTTCTTCTAAAACGTTTTCTAGCGTTTGAGGCGCGCGAACGGTCCCAAATAGCGGATCGATTCGGCTGTAAAGTTCGTCCACTTCTTGACCGAGAGATCCCGCCACACCAATGACAGGAATGCCTCTCGCGTGTGCACGTTTTGCAATGCCAAATGGCGTTTTACCTTGCAAGGTTTGGTTGTCCATTTGTCCTTCGCCAGTGATGATCAGATCGGCATCTTTGATGAGTTCATCGGCATTAAGTGTATCGAGTACCATTTCAATACCCGATTTCATTTCCATATTGAACAACAAAGAGAGCCCTAATGGTGTTCCTCCCGCAGCGCCAAAACCAGGTTGAGATATGGGATCTGCGCTCTGATACGAGGAAGAAACATTAGCGAAATTTTCCAATGCTTTATCGAGACTGACGATCATTTCGTCACTTGCCCCTTTCTGCGGACCGTAGACATGGCTAGCGCCAGCTTTACCACATAAAGGGTTGCTCACATCACAAGCAACAATAAGTTGTACCGATTTACATCTCGGATGGATTTTTTCAAGATTGATCGACGCCAGATGTTCTAACGCGGCGCCTCCTTTGTCGAGTTCATCTCCATTGCTATCGAGTAACATTCCGCCAAGCGCTTGCACTATCCCAGCACCGCCATCGTTTGTTGCACTGCCCCCTAAACCAAGAAGAATTTTATCAACACCGGCATCCAGTGCGAGCCTCAACAACTCTCCGGTTCCGTAGGTTGACGTTATCATTGGGTTTCGTTCGCTTGGCAGCAGCAAATCCAACCCTGATGCGGCAGCTACCTCAATAAGTGCTGTTTTTCCTTCATCCAAGAGCGACCACTTGGCATAGGTTTTTACTCCAGTTGGCCCATCTACTAGGGAGACTTTCCATGAACCGTTGAGGCCAAGCGTCAAAACATCCACCGTCCCTTCGCCACCATCGGCTAACGGCAAATGCTCGTAGCTGGCCATCGGAAAAATATCGCGAAAACCCCGTTCAATCGCGACGCACACTTGCTTCGCTGTAAGCGATTCTTTAAACGAGTCGGGAGCAATAACAATTTTCATGTGATTAACCTTAATACGAGACAGAGAGGTCAGGTCAAACACCCCATATTTTTATGAGGCGGAGACTGCTCTAGAACTTCACTTGGAAAGATTTAACCTGACACGGTTTCAGCGTGCCAAACGATGCCATTTCTACCTCATTTGGTAGTACTTTCTCGTCTAGCTGTGTTTCTTTCCATGACGTTACTTCTGAAGTAAACGTCACTGCATCGTTAATCACTTCGCTCTCTGATGGGTTATAGACGCGCAGGATGAGTGCATCCTCGTCTTCCGCTTTCTTCAGTACGCTCAGTACCGCGCCTTCAAGCGTTTTGTTTAGCAAGCTGTGCGTTAGTGGTAGGTTTTGCTCGCCTACGTTCAGCTTCATCGCGTTGTAAGGGATCTTGTTGTAGCACTGGATTGGAGTCACGTTGTCACGAGCCGCTGCCATTACGTTTGCTTCGATGTGGTTGCCCGCGAAGCCGAATAGCGCAAACTCACAAACGATCTTGCCGCGCACTTGTGAATCTGGCGTCGGGATCTTGATACCAGATGGACGACCTGGACGAAGCAACAACTCTTCTTTACCCAGTACGCCAATACCACGTAGAAGGGTTAGGGCGAATGTGTCACGCTCTTCATTGCCTTGGCTTGAAATCACTTCAAACTCACGCAGACCGTTGCTCATCAGTGCCATACCACCTTGTGCGTTTTCAACCGCGGCAAAGTTCATTAACTGGTAAACCGGCACCGGTGCTTCTTTCCAGCCATCTGTTTCCCAATTCGCCATTTCTGGATCGTTCGTTGGGCGAGTGATCAAACCAAACTGGTTGTCTGCTACTACGGTCTCAGACACAAACGGCGTTGGTATCAATACGCGAACGCGGTGGTCGTCAGCTTGGTTATCCAACTCCATGCGAACTTCAATACGGCGTGTACCTTGTTTTAGAATCACTTGGCAGTTCACGTCTAGGTAACCGTTTTGACCTGTGCGCTCTTCACGTTGTTGTAGGTTCTCTGGCAAATTCATGCGCAGCTTGATGGTTGCCACAGATTGGAAACCTTCGTGCTTCACATTCACTTGTGCATCAAATTCGTCTGAGTAGAGTCGCCACTCTTTACGAGAAGGTGAGTAGTCGTATTCGTCGCCATCGTCAGAGCCGTCTTCAATGCGCAGTGCTTGTTCGTAAAGGTGCTCTGTCTCTTTGTCGAAGATGTTCAGAGTGCCGTTTGCATTTACGTTGATGCGGTAGAATTCGTTCTCCAGCTGGCTATTTTCATATGAGAAAGCTTTCTGCTCAGCCACTTTTTGCGTGCCTTTCTCATTCGCTTGAATGTGTAGGGTAGTGAAGCCCATCGCTGGCACAGTGTGCTTGATTTGAATGTCGTATTCGATGAACGGGTCGTAGTTACCGTAGTGAACGATTTGACGGTCAATCTTACCTGGATCGATTACGCGTTGATCTTGGATGAAGTACTCAACTGGCGTGCCGTTTTCATCAAACAGGTTGAACTGTTCTGCACGGATAGTGATGGTGGTGTTTATCACTTCTTCACGAGCATATGGCGATAGGTTGAATAGTGCTAGCTTGTCGCAACCTTCGCGCGCTGGCATGTGGTCAACAATCTTACGTTTGTAGAAGTTGATCAGGTTGGTCGCCATGTCGTCCGCAAGGATGTAACGATTCAAGATCTCTGCGTGTACTTTGTCTGAGCAGCAGCAGCCAATCGAGTCGTGAGCATGGTTCTTCATGCTCTCTTTCCACATCTTCTCGATTAGACCGTGGTGGTATTCAAAGCCCAGTGTCCATGCGATAGACGCTAATGGCTCAAGGATATTGACGATCTTGTTTTCTACTTCGGCGTGGATCAGTTTAATGTCCATACGCGTTGAAGAAATAGTACGGTGAACACGCATGTATTTACCGTCGTTGAACTCGCCTTTGATGGTATCAAGCTGATCGCGCTCGGCTTCAATACGCTCAAACACTTCTTCAAAGCGGCTCATTTTGAATTCTTTGTCTGGGTAGATTTCACGTAGCTTATCCATCACCTCGAAGATGTCTTTTTGGATAGGCATTTGGTCGTGACCGTTTGGTAGCAGGATGTCTTTGGTTACCGACGGTTTTTCTAGCACTGGGAAGTACTTATCTAGACGTGCGCGCAGACCTTCTTCGTCTTGCGGTAGGTATTTACCAATCGCGTAGCCCAGTGGCAATACTTGCGCAGAGACTTCGCTGCCATCGTTTGATTGCCACAAGAACTCGGTTTTATCTGTGCCGTGACGCTCTGAACAACCACGCCAGAACATGGCGCGATTGATGCCAAAACCGTTGTAGATAGCAGGTAACTGAGAGCTCATAGAGAATGAATCTGGCAGGTAACCAATCTTCATTGGCTCGCCTAGCGCTAGACAATCGCGCAATCCGTAAAGCATGTTACGTACGATAGATTCGCCAGATACTTGCATTGTATCCGTTTGAGAGTACCAAGGGCCAACAATCAGCTTGCCTGCTTGTACTAGCTCACGTACGCGCTCTTTGTTTTCTGGCTTGATTGCGAAGTAATCTTCCAGAACTGCGGTTTGACCGTCTAGAACGTAGTATTTGTAGTCTGGATCGTTTTCCAGACGAGTCATGATTTCTTCCATGTTGTTCACTAGCAGAATGCGAGACTCTTCTGTAGTGAAATACCATTCACGATCCCAGTGCATGTGAGGAGTTATATGAACGCGAGATGTTGTCATAACTGTATTACCTATTGAGCGATTTACCAATTAAGTAAAGAGGCCCGAAATTTGAAAATATGGGGATTAAATCTTGTTACTAACTTGTTCAGGGCACAGTCAACCTGTGCCCTGTGCTATTTAGCGTTAGTTTGAAGTCGCAGCCTGAGCGTCAAATTGACCCTTTTTAACTGCGTGAGCTCGCCAACCGATAAGCATCGTGGTTGAAATTGCAGTACCAATGAGAGCAGCACCCAGCCAGATTGCACCGGCACCGAATGCACCAATTTCTGCGCTGTAATCGAGTAGGAATAGCGATACGATACCCGCACCCGGCGCTTGTAGACCGATACCCGCGGCACCTACGATGGCACCACAAACTGCCGAGCCGACTAGGAATGAACCGATTACGCGTACTGGATCCTCAATCGCCATAGGAATCGCACCTTCAGTGATACCTGCAAGACCCAACAACCAAGTTGACTTACCCGTCTCAATCTCGAAGTCTTTAAACAGACGTGGACGAAGCATAGTCGAGAATGTCACTGTAAATGCCGACACCATTTTCACGGAGGCAAAGATTGCATAGGGCGCAAAGTTACCGTTCGCCATTGCACCCACACAGAACAGGTATGCAGCTTTGTTGATTGGACCACCAAGGTCAGACGATACAAACAGACCGATTACCGCACCTAGGATGATGGCATTGGTACCAGATAGACCATTAAGGAAATCTGTCAGCCCTTGGTTAAGCCATGCGACAGGTTTACCCACCACAAACAGCATCAAAGAACCAACAATCAAGGTGCCGAGTACTGGGTAGAGGTAGAAGGTCAAGAAACCATTAAAGGCAGGGCTAACACGAACATTCTCTTTCACCCAACGCATGAAGTAGCCCGCTAGCAAACCACCAGCAACACCACCGAGGAAACCAGCGCCGATTAAGTTCGCCGCAAGACCTGCTGCGAAACCTGGTCCTAATGCCGGTTTATCAGCCAATGAGTAAGCCGTGTATGCAGCCAACACTGGCACCATTAGCACGCCAAGAAGACCGCCACCCAGCTTACGGTACATGTTCAACCAACTGCCCGCCTCGTTATAAAGCGCAAGCATTTCTGGGTTAATACGTGAAAGCAAAACCGCAATCGCCAGCACCGTACCACCAGCCACGATCAGTGGCACTGCAAACGAAATACCAGAAAGCAACGCTTGTTTTACATCCGTTTTCCAAGAGTTACGTTTCTTCGGCGCATCCGTCGCCACGGCACGCTCTGCACCAGAACCATTTTTTGCCGCTTCTAACGCTTCATTAAGAATGCGTTCAGCGTGTTTAATCGGCTCTGCAACTGGCACTTCAACGCGAGGAATACCGTTAAATCGCTCTAGCTCTTTGATGGCGACTTCTGCCGCAAATACGCAAGCATCTGCTTTATTAAGTTGCTCAGCCGTTAAGCGAGCTTCAATACCATTCGCACCTTGTTTTTCAACATGAACATTGATTCCAAGCTTCTTACCCGCTTTTTCTAGGTATTCTGCAGCCATATAAGTGTGAGCGATACCAGCAGGACATGCCGTCACACAAACAACCGTTGGCGCACTTGTATCTAAGTTGTCTTGTTCAACAACAACTTCGTCAGGCTTATTGAACAGCGCCAGAAGTTCATCTGTGGTAGTCGCATTCAGCACCGCTTCACGAACATCGTCATCAACCAACGTTGTTGTTAGCTCGGTAAGCAGGTGCATGTGAGTAGAACCTGCTTCAGCATTTGGAATAGCAATCAGGAAGATCAGATTCACATCTTCATCTTCATCTAAGCCTTTCCACTTTAAATCTTGTTTTAGTGTCGCCACCGCGAAGGCAGCTTCTTTTACTGCATCTGTTTTACCATGAGGTACCGCCAGGCCTTCGCCTAAAGCGGTTGGTCCTTGTTCTTCACGGGCAAATACCGCATCTAGGTATTGTTGTTTATCGTGCAGCTTGCCTTGTTGTTCTAATTGTTCAGCCAGCGCACGGATCGCTTCGTCACGACTAGCAAAAGTCGTCTGTAGGTTAATCAGCGATGGGTGGGTTAGAGAAGTCAGATTCATAACGTTTGTCCCATTGTCACATTATTCATTGTTGTCCGTACAACAATGAGACCAATAATACCTATTAAATACAAATTATCCGCGATCTGGATCTCATTTGAATCAAAATATGTATTATTGTTGTATTGCTTTATTTAAAGCTATATCAAACAACCGCTTGTCATATTGAATCGAATTCGTATGATACGATTAACTATAGCGTATATAAGTGTTGTTCCATCAAATTGAGTCGTATCGGAACAGTGTAAGAGAGGTAGCCATGGCAAGATTGCCTATGTATCGACAAATCGCAGATGCCATTCGTGGCAAGATCAGCTCAGGTGAATATAAAGTCGGTGACGCCCTTCCCACTGAGGCACAATTACGAGAAGAGTTTTCCGTTAGCCGCGTGACCGTTCGCCAAGCGATTAAATTGCTCGTTGAAAGCGGCGAGCTAGAAAGCAAGCAAGGCAGCGGCACTTACGTAAAAGAAAACAAAGTTAACTATGATATCTACCAGCAAAGCAGTTTTGCTGAAAAATGGTCTCATTTGGATTCAATCATTCGTAGTGATGTTCTAGCCTTTGAGATTCGCAGTGCCTCGATATCCATGGCTGAAATACTACAGATCAATGAAGGAGACAGAGTTTTTTATGTAAAGCGTGTCCGTTATGTCGATGATAACCCCATTACAGTAGAAGAAACTTGGTTACCGACAGAAATGTTTCCTGACTTGACGTATCAAGTCATGAAGGGGTCAAAGTACGATTACATAGAGAAGCATAAAGGGTTAATTATCGATCGCAGTGAACAAGAGATCATTCCAGTACTCCCTCCACAAGAGATCGCCATTTTACTTGGCATTGATGCATCACAACCCATTATAGAAAAACGTACTCGTAGCCATCTCCAAGACGATACTGTGTTTGAATACAGTCGTAATTACTTTAAATCCAGTGAATATAAGTTCACCTTAATTGCCAAGAGAAATCGTCATTAATGGTCTATCGAGATCAAATAACATGTTAATCGTTGCCCCTAGAAACGTGTGAACAACACAAAAAACCGCGCCGAAAAGTGAGATCTAGCGATGCGTGAGGATCAAAAAAGGGCTCTTGCGAGCCCTTGTTCAATGTTCTTTTTATTTAGGCATTTTCTAGCTGAGCAACCATGCTACGCGCCACCGCTTCGGCCACTTTGATGCCGTCGATACCCGCAGAGAGGATACCGCCTGCATAACCTGCACCCTCACCCGCTGGGTAGAAACCTTTGAGGTTAACGCTTTGGTATTCTTTGTCGCGCTTGATGCACACAGGAGAAGAGGTACGCGTTTCCACACCAGTCAGCAAACCGTCTTCAGAGGCAAAACCTTTGATCTTGCGATCAAACGCGGGAATCGCTTCACGGATCGCTTCAATCGCGAAGGGTGGCAACGCCTTCTCAAGGTCTGTCAGTTTGATACCAGGCGTGAACGATGGCTCCACGTCACCAAGGGCACTTGGATCGCGACCTTTTAAGAAGTCACCAATTTTCTGTGCTGGTGCGTCGTAGTTTTCACCACCAAGACGGTAAGCATTAGATTCAAGCTCGCGTTGGAAACGGATACCCGCCAGCGGATCGCCCGGGTAATCAATCTCAGGAGAGATGCCCACCACAATCGCACTGTTGGCGTTGCGCTCAGCACGCGAATATTGGCTCATGCCGTTTGTCACAACGCGGCCTTCTTCAGAGGTCGCCGCTACTACCGTGCCACCCGGACACATACAGAAGCTGTAAACCGTGCGGCCATTCTTACAGTGGTGCACCAGTTTGTAATCTGCCGCGCCGAGAATTGGATTGCCTGCGTTTGAACCAAAACGCGCTTCGTCGATCATCGACTGTTTGTGCTCGATACGGAAACCGACAGAGAACGGCTTCGCTTCCATATAAACGCCGCGATCGTGCAGCATTTCAAAGGTATCGCGCGCACTGTGACCCACGGCCAGTACCACATGGCGAGATTTCAGCTCTTCACCGTTAGACAGCGTCACACCCGTGATTTGGCCATCTTCCATATGGATATCGTCAACACGCGTGCTAAAGCGGATCTCACCGCCGAGCTCAAGAATTTTCGCGCGCATTTTTTCGATCATCGTAACCAGCTTAAAGGTACCGATGTGCGGCTTACTCACGTAGAGGATCTCTTCTGGTGCGCCTGCGGCAACAAACTCGGTGATCACTTTGCGGCCGTAGAAATTAGGATCTTTCACTTGGCTGTAAAGTTTACCGTCAGAAAAGGTGCCCGCACCGCCTTCACCAAACTGTACGTTTGACTCCGGATTCAGCGTGCGCTTACGCCAAAAACCGAAGGTATCTTTGGTACGCTCACGCACCTCTTTACCACGTTCAACAATGATTGGGTTGAAACCCATTTGCGCCAACACAAGGCCCGCAAACAAGCCACAAGGGCCAAAACCAATCACGATTGGGCGCTCAGTGAGGTTCGCTGGCGCTTGAGCAACATACTTGTATTCCATGTCCGGCGTTTCACGAACATGGGGATCTTTACTGAACTTCGCCAACAACTTATCTTGGTTCGCCACTTCAATATCCAGCGTGTAGATCAACTGGATATTGGTCTTTTTACGCGCATCGTAACCACGTCTAAACATGGAAAAAGAAAGAACCTGCTCTGCGGGAATGCCGAGCTTGGCGGTAATGGCTTCGAGAAGCGCGCCTTCCTCATGGTCGAGAGGAAGTCGAAGTTCAGTTAAACGTATCATGGGATGTCTCGTTACAGTTGGTGTCTTAGCCTTGCTAAGTCATTTCCTTTTAGGGAAAGCAACCAGCGCAGCTCACAATGGCGCGCATTTTACGAGAAATTGCTTTCTATGTCATACAAAAAGCAGAACTGGGTCATACTAAAAACCAGAACGAGGCAAAGTTCACCATAACAATCGCCGTCACCAATGTTGAATTTTGCCTTGGGATCAGTATCATCCCCCTTCTTCATTTTTGACCGCAACGTGTCATTGAAGAATGTGTTTCACAGAACTAAAGAGCGCTATGTCATGGCATTTGTGGTAACTGATAACTGTATCCAATGTAAATACACGGATTGTGTCGCCGTTTGCCCGGCGGATGCCTTTCACGAAGGGCCGAACTTCATGGTGATCAACCCCATCGAGTGCATCGATTGTGGTTTGTGTGTGGACGAGTGTGCCGCAGCGGCAATCTTCCAAGAAGATGAGCTGCCAGAAGATCAAGTGATCTACAAAGAGCTGAACGCGGAATTGGCAGAGCTCTGGCCTGTACAAACTGAAGTGAAGCCAGCAATGGATGAAGCGGAAAAGTGGAATGGCGTGCCAAACAAGTTGGACATGCTCGAAAGATAAATTTCCCCACCGAGTCGATGGGTTAAGCAGATTCGAGAAAAACGGATTCAATAAAAAAGCGTCGTATTCCACGACGCTTTTTTGCTATTTCACAGCAGCAAAACAATACGCTTAACTGTGCTGACGGCGAATATTGTCGAGAATAATGCCCGTTGCCATCGCCACATTGAGCGACTCTGCCCCACCAAACGCCGGAATGGTGATCTTGTCGGTGACGAACTTTGACGCTTGTTCACGAACACCGTGAGATTCGCTGCCCATCAGCAAAATGCCTTGCGCTGAAAACGTCGTTTTGTGAACACTTTCCCCTTCGAGAAACGCACCGTAAATTGGCAAGTTTGCCTGCTCTAAGTAACTGGGCAAATCAACCAAGCTCACCTGCACACGGCCAAAGCTGCCCATGGTGGCACTGATGGTTTTCGGGTTGTATGGATCAGCGCAATCGCTGCTGGCAATAATGTGTTTGATGCCGTACCAATCCGCCACGCGGATGATGGTGCCAAGGTTGCCGGGGTCAGACACGCCATCAAGGGCGATCATCAAACCTTGTGCTTTTGGCGTTTCAATCGCTGGGATCTCCACCACCGCAATCGCCGCGTTGTTGCTCACCAGCGTGCTCGCCTTCGTCAAATCATCCAGCGATGCTTCAATGCATTCATAACCAGCCAGCTCAACCGCATGTTGCTGTAGAAACTCTGCCGTGGCAAAAACCTGTTTCACCTTGAGCGTGCTGTTGGCCAACTCAAGGACATTTTTTTCACCTTGAACCAGAAATAAGCCAAGCGCTTTGCGCTGTTTCTTTTGCCCCAAAGCTCGAAGCAGTTTTAGTTGGTTTTTTGAAATCATTGCATTGTCCCAGATAAAAGCGTGCGAATTATAGAGCAAAGCCGCGATGAGCTAAAGGGGATTGGCATGTTGTCCTCATACACAAAACAGGAGATGGGGCGATGAATGATGGCGCTTATGGCTATTATCCAGCGATTTCGGCGCATTTGATTACCAACGGTTGCTCGATTTTTGACTTTTAGTTGGAACAAACCGAGAGTGGCAGATTCACGGGGAGTTGGCCTGCATCGCTTTCTAATCGCTAAATGAGACGAGAGCCATTGCTATACCCTTTCAACTTGAAGATGCAGATTTCAAAATCTGAAAATTATCCGTAATTCTGGATACCAGTGAGCCTGCAACTTCTGGCAGCGTTACATTGAAAAATTAATTAATAGCCGTTGTAAATTCTGCCTTCGAGGAGAAGTAAATATTGTTCCTCACATACTCATTCATCACTTTCCATAACCGCTCGATTGGATTTAAGTTTGGGCTGTATGGGGGTAAGTAATGAAGCTCGATATTGAGCACTTTTGCCGCATTTCTTACCATTTCTGACTGATGATAGGCGGCACCATCAAGTACTAGGTGTACTTTTTGCTCCAACGGGTAATGCTCCTTTTTGAGCTTCCAGAAGAAACGCACAATGCTCTCGCTGTTTATCGTGTCATACGTTTCTGTCACCGTTGCGCCAATATTTTGGAGCGGTAACGCACCAATAATATTAAGACGAGTTCGGCTGCCAGTTGTCTCAAGCACTTTGTCTTGGCCTTTTCGTATCCAGCCATAACTGAGTTTGGTTGACTGCGTAGGATGAACGGAGTCCATGAACAACACTGGGTCTTCGCTGTTTCTTAGCGTCTCGTTGTAATGTTCGATAAAGGCTTGCTGCATCTCTGGGTTAAACTTATGCGGTACACCTTTCGGCTTCTTATATGAGAAGCCGTGATGATGTAGCCACTTGTTCATTCCAGCAACGGTATAACGAACACCAAACTCAGCTTGTACATAAGCGACAATTTGGTGAGTATGAAAGTACGTTTTCTCAGCCAGATGTTCGATAAGTTGCATGGTTTGCCCAGCAGAAAGTCGGCTTTGGCTACCACCATTTTCAGGCTTAAGTTTTTCAGAGAGCACATAATCACTGAGATGACGAGCAACGGTCGATTCGTGAATACGAAGAGCTTGAGAAATCATCGCCTGACTCCAACCTTCAGACGCGAGTAAAACCGCTTTGATGCGGTCACGCACTCGACCATCACGAGTTGAATCGTGCATATCTTCGAGTTGTTGTTTCTGTTGAGGAGTCTGTATTATTTTCATGGTGCGTAGCATGATCCTGATTTTATGAGAAATCAATCATCTTCAATGATCACAGGTATATTTAGGACAATTAACTTACTTAGCCGATCAGATCGTAGGTGTCTGATTTAGTTCCCTCGAATTACGCAACAAAGCCAAGAAAGTCGTGTAAAATATCAAGTTCGCACATCTTGTTGTCTGATTATTGATTTTTATCAAAATCATTAGGGGATTTCTCAGCACAAAGCCTATGCAAATTAGTAATATCAATTATCAGTATTAATCACTTCAATAAAATTAAAAAATAAAATAATGTTAACTCGTCTTATTTAGTCCATTTTAAAATCCAATAATTATTAGGAATCAACATGAAAAAGATAGTAATTTCCGTCGCGGCTGGACTCAGCCTTCTATCACTTCCAACATTTTCTGCGGAAGTAACTACTGTAAGTGATTACTTCGATCAGGATGGCATTATAACGACACCAGAAAACTACCCAACCCTCGAATCAGCTCGTCAGTTTTTAAAAAACCAAGAAGTTGTAGGGGTAAACAATTTTCGCCACAAGCGTGAACTAACCCCTCTAGACGAGCAAGATGTGGTGCGAATGAATAGAGACACTTATTACTCCTTAGCGGTAATAGATGTATCGAAGGGAGCAACGATTTCCCTACCGGAGATACCAACAGGCAAATACATGTCTTTTCAAGGTATCACTGAAGACCATCGTATTTTACCAATGCAATATGGCTCAGGCACGTTTGAGCTTAGCACGACGAAAGGCGACCACCTCTACGTTGCTGTTCGCCTAGACTCTACGTTTACAAAAGCTGAAGCCAACGCCATACAAGACAAGATGGTCATCTCGGCGCGATCAGATAAAGAATTCACTGCAGAACAGGTGAATAAAGCCTCTTTTGAACAAACAGAGAATGCTCTTAAAGCTAAAATGCCCGCCATTTTCAAACGCGAAGGGGCATCGGCAATCGTAGGCATGTTTACCGCTCCAAACGATGCATCAAAGGAGCTCTTTACCAAAGAAAAATATACGGTTGGAGCCGCTATTGGTTGGGGTGGTGCACAAATGGTTGATAACATTTATGAAGTATCAGGCAACTACCCAACCAACAAGTGTTATCAAGCAACATTTGAAGACCCTCAAAACCAAGCGTTTTGGTCTGTAACTGTCTATGACAAACAAGGCTTCATGTTCAATGACGTAGCCAACATCAACTCTAATACTGCAGAGCGCAACGCGGATGGCACTTACACGGTCAGCTTTGGATGTGGCTCTGATGAACTAAATAACTTGGAAACTGAAAATAAATCGAATGAATTTAATTTAGCATTCCGCCATTATATCCCTAGTAAAAAGGTCAGGGATGGTTATCGAATTTTACCATTCGTAAAAGAAAAATAATAAAATCTTAAAGGTCACTAAAAGTGACCTTTAATTTTAACGGTAGCCACATCACATAAAAAATATTAACCGCTAAAGTAACCCATCTGACTTCAAACTCTTTAACCCAAAAACTACCTTAAATAACTAGGGTCTGTTGATCTTTCGTGATGATTTTTTGAACGGCATGGTGAAGGTTATAATCATTTCGCCAAAAACAAACACAACTGAGTTCACCATGCCAAGACAATGCTAACTGATAAACGATGGGAAAAGCTACTTCAAGTGATGACGAATACTGGCCGATTTTATAATAAACCTGAGCATCGGATGACTTTCGAAGGGGTACTGTTTCGAATGAGAACTGACGTGCCATGGAGAGATTTACATCCTGAATTCGGTGAGTGGAGTACTGTTTATAGACGCCTCAATCTTTGGGCTAGAAAAGGCATTTTAAAAATACTTTTCAATCACTTATCTAACATGGCTGATTTTGAATGGGTCTTTCTAGACGGTTCAATTGTCCGTGCTCATCAGCATAGTACTGGTGCGGCAACACCAGATAGCGAGTGCATTGGAAAGAGTCGCGGCGGTAATTTAACTAAGATCGACCTAGCTGTAGACAGTGGTGGATTACCTATCTTTTTTGACCTTTCTGAGGGTCAACGACACGATATTGTTCATGCTGAAAGCCTTGTAGGACAGTTAGATGAAGTGAATACCATTGTTTGTGACAAAGGCTATGATAGTGACCCCATACGACATTTTGTCCAATTAAAAGGTGGAACAACCGTCATAGCTAAACGCAACTATGGGCAAGATATAGACAAGGAAAGTATGGATTGGTGTCTATATAAGTATCGTCATTTAGTGGAAAATGCGTTTGCTAAAATCAAGTCTTATCGATCAATATCAACCAGATATGACAAGTTAAAAAGGAACTATGCTAGCATGGTATCGCTGGCATTTATGTCAATGTGGCTACCGATGTATTTCTGAGCGTAAACGTACAGCAAAGTTCAACACGCGCTAAGCTATTCTACAATATCTTTATCGACTTTCCGAATATGAACGTTTTCTAAGGATGCTATGAAAACTATCGAACAAGAGTTATCTCGCATTGATCTCAATCTTTTGGTCTCTTTAAGTGTTCTATTAAAAGAGAGAAATGTAACACGAGCTGCCTCAGCCCTTTATATCTCCCAGCCGGCAATGAGTCGAATTTTAGGAAAATTAAGAGACGTGTTTCATGACCCCTTATTCTATCGGGAATCAAGTGGCTTGGTTCCAACACAAAAAGCAATAGAGCTTGAGAGGGCAATAAGTGAAGTACTCTCAAACATCAAAGACATTGTCGACTCTAGTTCATTCAGCCCTAAAAACTGCAAGCATACTTTTGCGATCTCTGTTCCTCCTCTAATGAGCGAATTGATATGCGGAAAACTTAGTATTGCGCTCTTTAATCAAGCTCCTAAAGCAAGTTTGGTCGAATACCCTCCGACAAAAAAACCAACACAACAATTAGTAGAGAGAACGATAGATTTTACGTTGCATCTAGAGAAGCCAACGAATGAAGTTGATTTTCTCTGTACTGATCTAGGTAAAATCTATCCTGTGTTTTACGCGTGCAGACAGCATCCTTTAACACAAAAAGACTCGGTGACCCTCGAGGATTGTCTAAACTACCGCTTTGTTGATCTAACCTTGGATATTCGTTCCATGTCGGCAACGCATAACCCGGTGGATCAATATTTAGAAAGGCAGGGTATATGCAGAGATATTGTATTTAAAAGCGGTCAACTTAGCACGTTGATAAAAGTGATGAAAGAAACACCAACAATATTGGTCTCCTCCAACTTGCTCGGACAAGTGAGTGATGAACTCATTCCCATTCCATTGACGCAGCAGAGTATCGATTTAGATCTAAACGTCTACTTAATCGAGCATAAAAGGACATTAAACAGCCAAGCTCATCAATGGTTCCGAGAGCTTGTCCTTGAACAAACCAAGTCCATACTGAGCTGTTAATGGGCTAACCGTGTATCGCTAATGCTGAATTAAGAGCATGTGTTTAGTGGGATTGAGAGAAAGAGCATATCTCGCCATCAATGAATCTATAGACAGAGAAACGATTGGGAGACGGTTTATTTCTTCCAACCGTTTTGCTCTTGTTGAAGTAGGCAGAGCTATACCCGTTCAACTTGAAGATGCAGGTTTCAAAATCTGAAAATTATCCGTAATTCTGGATACCAGTGAGCCTGCAACTTTTGGCAGCGTTACATTGAAAAATTCATTAATAGCCGTTGTAAATTCGTAAGCGTATCATAAACCCCGCATTCCAATCACCTAACACGAAGAATTAAGATCAAGTCTCCAACTATGAGGAGATTTGAAATGGTAAAAAGACGCACCAATCAAGAATGGCAAACGCTTATCGAGCTATCTGAATCGAGTTCATTGTCAACGCTTGCATTTTGTAAGCTCAATGAACTCAATCCCTCAACGTTCTATGCCAAGCGCCAGCAACTCAAAAAAACTGATATATCTTTTGGCTTTGTCCGAGCTGAAGTCATTGAAAAGACGACGTAAATTCAGCCTTCGAGGAGAAGTAGATATTGTTCCTCGCATACTCATTCATTACTTTCTACTTTAAAGTAGACATTAAATAGTGACGTGTCGGAATCCCCCATAACAACTTAAAATTCGATGAACTAGAAATTTGGCACGACTGGTATCAAATAGTGATACTAAATAGCTGTGCTTAGATGTGGAACGATAACCTGTAAAAGGAAGTGAACTCGGTACTGTTTGAGCAATCGCAAACTGACAGCAGCAACGACAATGCAATAACACCGAGTCACATCACTTGTCGTCATTCTCGCACAAGCGAGAATCCATTCATCCGCGTCCACCGCATGAAGCTTTTGCCGGTGCACTTACCGCAACATAGACCAAACCGACAGCAACACGTAAACACAGTCGTAACACTGAGCCAAGGTAGTCACTGTACGATGGGTCCCCGCGTTCGCGAGGATGACGAGCGAAGAGGCTATTTGAGCAAAGTGAGTTGAAAAACGTTAACGGTAACATGGAATCATCAATGCAAACCAATGACATCAGTCTGGCGCAGCGCCAGACTGATGCTTGTTCGGGTTAGGCTTGAGCCAAAGAAGCCGTTCCTTTTACCTCGGATTCAACTGCAGACTTATCAAACCCTTCATGCAGATGGTAGTAACGTTGGTAAATCACAGCACTGATGGTCATCATGATGGCAGGTAAACCAATCATCATAAATTCAAGCCCCATGATAGTGCTTGCCGATTGCTCTACGTTGGGTACGTAACCGACAACCGACAGACCCACACCTACAATGAAGCCACCTGCTGCGCCTGCGAATTTCACAAGCATGGTTTGTACTGAGAAGATAACACTCTCGCTACGACGACCGGTTTTGTGCTCACCGTAGTCCACAACGTCCGCCAGCATTACCGTTTGCAGCGCGTTCGCAATACCTACACCGAATTTAATTGCCGCACCAGCCATACCAATCATCAGTGCGTTGGCTGGTGCAACGAAGCCCATCAGTAGCAGAAGCACACAAGACAGAATTGGGAAGCCACAAGCGATAGGCCATAGCAACTTGCGTGGTAGTAGAGCAGCAATGCGAGGGAACAAGAACACACCCGCTACTTCTGCCGCGCCTGCCACCGCCATGTAAACTGGGAATAGCTCTGCGTTGCCCAGAGCGTAAGAGAAGTAGTAAATCGCAAAGCCGCCCACCAATAGGTTCGCAATTTGGAAAGAGAGAACCGTGCCAATCAGCGCTTTAAGCTGGTCGTTTTTGCCAATGATGGTCAATACGTCTTTGAAGCTGAATTTCTCTGCGGGTTTCGCGTTAGCTGGCGCCGCTTTCTCTTTGACGTTACGAGCAATCAAAAATGCGCTCATCACAAAAAGAACCGCAATCAACATCGCAACATTAAAGAAACCGTCACCTTGGTTGCCGTTACCCAACTCGCCGACAATGTGCAGACCGTAAGTCCCCGTAATGAACCATGCAAGGCTTGCAAACAGGCGCGGCCATACCACCAGCTTCTCACGCTCTTGGCGAGAACTTGATAGCGCCGGAATCATTGACCAATAAGGAATATCCATAATGGTGTAGGTTAAACCCCAAAGGATATAAGCCGCGGCCGCGTAGATGTAAAGCGTCGTCCCTTCAAACATGTGCGTACTAAAAAGGCCAACTAAAACGAGCGCATTTAACAGCGTACCAATCACAATCCAAGGGCGGAACTTACCGAACTTAGAACGTGTATTGTCGACGATCACCCCCATCATTGGGTCTGTAATCGCATCGATAATACGTGCAGCTAAAAAGATGGTACCGACGAAAGCGGCAGACAAGCCGGCCACGTCCGTAAAGTAGAACATTAAGAAGATATAGATTGGGGCACAGGCAAAGTCTTTACCCAGTGCGCCAAGACCGTAGGACAGCTTGGTTTGTAGCGTAATTTTTTCAGACATAATCATTCCTTAGTATCGTATCGCGCAGCACTCCCTAACGAGAAGCCATCACGTCGACGTCTTTTATTTAGTTTTCGATGCTCATGCTACTCACCGACAGGATCCCTTACTGTGATCCATTACCACTTTATGGAAACGTTTACAGTTCAGTTTTCAAAATGAGACATTGAACAATTTTATTATGACCAACTTCCAGAAAATAACGTTCAATTCCCTAACTTTAGCATCAAAGTTCATCAATAAGTCATGATAACGATTTCATAAAAAACAAAAAACAACGCAAAAAGCCGTACAGATCGGGCCTCTGTACGGCAATAAAAACAAAGAAGAAACAACGAAGGCGTCTTAGTGAATACGTTCGAACATCAACAACATCGCACTTTCTGCATCAAGAATTGGCATGGTTAAACCGACCTCTTCACACCATGCGCCGGACAGTTCGCAGCCCGATTCTGTCCAAGGTGGTTGGTAATTCACGATGTCATCGTAGTTAGACGGCTTATCCAATACCGTCACTCGATATGTGGCTTGTGGATCTAAACCCGGTATGCGCAAATGCCCACTGAGAGAGTTCGTCGGCATCGCGAGCTGAGCAATCATCACCACCGCTTGCGATTGATCGTTTGCTACCACCGCATGAATTTGATGCGCTTTATCATCGGTTGGTACACGCCAAGTTCTGCCACTGTGTAGCAGTGGACGCAGCATTTTGTGCAGTTTGATATAGCGCTCAAAGCCTTCTTTCTCGGCTTGCGCTTCTTTGACCGGATCAAGTTCAATCCCCATATGGCCGAACAGTGCCGTAAGCCCACGGAACTCGATACTATGGCGACGGCGCGTGCTATGACAATGGCTGGCACCAATATGGCTGCCCATCACCTCCGGCGGGAAAAAGTAGCTCATACCACGTTGAATCGTTTGGCGCTCAAGTGCGTCATTGTTGTCTGAAGCCCAGAATCGATGCGTGCGTTTCAGCACTTCAAAATCAATACGACCACCACCTGCCGCGCAAGATTCAATCTCGACTTTCGGGTGCTTTGCGCGAACTTTATCGACTAACTGATAGTAACGTTGTGTTTGATTGTGCCCTGCCGCTTGGCCTAAATGCGCTGGCTGCACCACTTCACGGTTCATATCCCATTTGATGTAGGCGATATTGTAAGTCGAGAGGAAATGATCCAACCGCTCAAACAGGAAGTTAAACGCATCATCGTTTTGTAGGTTAATCACATACTGGTTGCGACCGGTTGGCTGTTGGTAACCCTCAACGGCCAATAACCAATCAGGGTGCGCGCGATACAAATCTGAATCTTTGTTGATCATCTCCGGTTCGAACCACAAACCAAACTCCATGCCCAGTTTGTTGACGTGCTCGACGATCGGTTGCAAACCATTTGGGTACTTGGTTTCACATAAGAACCAGTCCCCTAGCCCAGCTTTGTCGCCGTTGCGTCCTTTGAACCAGCCATCATCAATGATAAAGCGTTCTACACCCATCTCTGCCGACTGAGTTGCCATTGACATGATGTACTCTGGATCGTGATCGAAGTAGATGCCTTCCCACGTATTGAGATGAATAGGGCGCAGCTTGTTGGTGAAATCCTTAGGCAAAATGGAATCACGAACGTGCGAGTGAAAATGGTGGCTCATGCCATTCAAACCACAATTGCTGTAGCTCGCGTACAACCACGGCGTGGTCAGGCTTTCGCCTTCTTTTAGTGTTACTTCACCTGGAAGATAAATCACCTCTGCTTGCATGTAACGGCGACCATCGGCTTTGACGTCCACACGAAGCCTATGATTACCACTCCATGCGAAATGGAATCCCCATACATCGCCACTCATTTCGTCAAAATGCGCGCTGCCAGCAACCAACGCAGGATAATGTTCATGGGAAGTGCGTCCACGACGGTTCTCTTGTTGGTAGCCGCCTTGTAGCAATGGCTGGCGCACCGTTTGGAACTCATGAACCCAACGGCCGTAGTAAGTCATCAACTCATTCGCACGGGAAGGCAAAGGCAAAGTGTTCGCTAAGCGGTTCACTTGGTATAGACCCGCTTTAATGTTGGTGAGTGTGTGGCGCGTTTTGACCACATCATGCAGATCCAGCATCAGCTCGGTTGTCAGGCGAAGGCCCGCAATCGCATCTTCGCTTTGAATGATGATGGAACCTTGGCCATGTTCAATATGGGAGATGACAAACACGGGAGCCCAATCTTGGCCATCACGATGCCCTTCCACACCCGGGCTACTGAACACACCACGGCCAAGTTCAGGATGCAGTGTCATCGCAACATCAGTATCAAGGCGACCATATGGCACAGGGCGATGCAGTGCAATGCGAGCACTTTCAAGCTTCCCTTGAATCTTGTTTCCCCAGTGCAGAATCTCCGCGTATTCGCCGAGCTCGACCATCAACTGAGTTTCCCGACCGCTTAACTCAATCACTGTTTTGTTCGTCATCATGCCTTACCTAAAAACGAGAAATTACGCCGCATCATAATGAAACGGGCAAAATAATCTGTGAGCCACTGCAAAATCATGAAAACGTTTCCAGATTTATTCAAACTCAGTGCCATCGTCACCTTTAAAACCAAGACCGAGGCTCTTATCCAATATTTTAAGCACTCACACGCATCACCATGTCTGGTGGCAAAACAACGATCATTCTCACATTGCTATGGATTTATCTTGTGCGAGTGGAAAAATGCCACACGCATCATGAAAACGTTTCCAGATCTTCATTACACTCAGGCTCAATTAAGAACTTGTTACTTGCTCTCGCAGCTCTAAAACACGCTGACTTATCCGCCTGCAGGTAACATCAATCATATAGGCACCACATGACTGCATTTTCAGAAATTCTCCAACGACGCGACTGGGAAAACCCGCAATCCGTGAACATTCACTGCCTAAAGGCACACAGTCCGCTCGCCAGTTTTCGCGATATGGCCCACGCTCGCGATGGTATTCACGCCCAGCGCCAATCGCTAAATGGACAATGGAAATTCAAACTGTTTGATGCGCCAGAGCAGGTGGAGGGCCAGTTCACGCAGGCCGATTTCAATGACGCTGAATGGGATGAGATCCCCGTGCCGTCCAACTGGCAACTGCACGGTTACGACAAACCCATTTACGCCAATATTAAATATCCATTTGACGTGAACCCGCCGTTCGTGCCCCGTGAAAACCCAACCGGTTGTTATCGCACTAGGGTATCGTTGTCGCCAGAAGATTTGCTCAACACCCAACGCATCATCTTCGACGGTGTGAACTCGGCGTTCCATCTTTGGTGTAACGGCACTTGGGTTGGCTACAGCCAAGACAGCCGTTTACCTGCCGAATTTGATCTCACATCACACCTAGTTGCGGGGGAAAACACACTTGCGGTCATGGTGATGCGTTGGTGCGATGGCAGCTATTTAGAAGACCAAGATATGTGGTGGTTAAGTGGTATCTTCCGCGACGTGACTTTGCTGTCTAAACCACAACACTGCATCGAAGATGTGTTCATCACGCCGGATCTCGACGCCTGCTATCGCGACGGCTCACTCTCCGTTGTCACCACCATTACGGCACCAGAAACCTATCAAGTACAGGTTCAATTGTTTGAGGGTAAGCAAGCGGTCACTGAGCCAAACATCGCTCGCCCACACAACCGTCGCATCGACGAGCGTGGTACTTGGAATGATGTGGTATTCCAAACCTTGCACCTGCGCGAACCTAAAAAATGGAGCGCAGAAACGCCGAACCTCTACCGCTTAGTCGTTTCACTGTTGGATGAAAACGGCACGCATCTCGAGAGCGAAGCGTACCCAGTGGGTTTCCGTAAAGTGGAAATCAGCGAGGGTCAGTTGAAGCTCAACGGCAAGCCGCTGCTGATCCGCGGGGTCAATCGCCACGAGCATCACCCAGAGCTGGGCCATGTGATGACCGAAGAGGATATGATCCGCGACATCTGCCTGATGAAACAATACAACTTCAACGCGGTGCGCACCGCTCATTATCCAAACCATCCTCGTTGGTACGAGCTGTGTGACCAATACGGCTTGTACGTGTGCGATGAAGCGAACATTGAAACCCACGGCATGCAGCCAATGAGCCGCTTATCGAGCGATCCGCAATGGGCACATGCATACATGAGTCGCTACACCCAAATGGTCCTGCGCGATAAAAACCACCCCTCAATCATCATCTGGTCTTTAGGTAATGAATCGGGCCACGGCAGTAACCACAACGCCATGTACGCGTGGTCGAAAAACTTTGACCCGTCACGTCCTGTGCAATACGAAGGCGGCGGTTCAAACACCAGCGCCACCGACATCATTGCGCCGATGTACGCTCGCGTGAATACCCTTGTTGCCGATGAAGCAGTGCCAAAATGGCCAATCAAAAAATGGATTTCGCTGCCTAACGAAACGCGCCCATTGATCTTGTGCGAATACGCCCATGCGATGGGCAACAGCCTGGGCAGTTTTAATGACTACTGGACGGCATTTCGTGAGTTCCCACGCCTACAGGGCGGCTTTATTTGGGATTGGGTCGACCAAGGCTTGAGCCAATGGGATGAAAATGGCCAACACTTTTGGGCCTACGGCGGCGACTTTGGTGATGAAATCAATGACCGTCAATTCTGTATCAACGGTTTGATCTTCCCCGATCGCACCGTGCACCCCACGTTGGAAGAAGCCAAATATTGCCAACGTATGCTCACCGTATCGCTGCAAGCACAAACCCAAGCAGCCTGCGCACTGTTGGTGACCAACGAGAACCTATTCCGAGCCACCGATAACGAGCAACTCAACTGGTCCCTATTGGAAAATGGCCAAGTCATCCAAACGGGTTCGCAAGTGCTTAATGTAGAGGCAGACAGCCAAACAAGCCTTGAGATTGCACTGAATTTCACGCCAAAAGCGCAGGCGCAATACCACTTAAATATCGACATCTGCCTTATTGAATCGACGTCATGGGCTCCCGAAGGCCATGTGGTGGCGACAGAACAAATAGCGCTGCGCAATCACGCTGGCCTTGCCATGCCAACCTTGCGCACACAGCCGGCACCCAAGCTGACCCAAAACGGCCACGCCATTGTGGTCCGCAGTCTGGATGAAAAGCATCAATGGCGCTGGGATAGCCAAAGCGGCTTGCTGGTGGAATGGAACGTGGATGGCAAAGCGCAAATGCTGGCCGCGCCGCAAGACAACTTCTTCCGCGCCCCGCTGGACAACGACATCGGCATCAGTGAAGTGGATAACGTAGATCCCAACGCTTGGGTATGCCGTTGGGAGATGGCGGGCATTGGTCAGTGGCAGCGTCACTGTGTTCATTGCGAGAGCGAAACGCTCGCTCACGCCGTAGTCGTGACCAGCACGTTTGCCTACCACTTTGGCGGCGAAGTGCAAGCCATTACCAAGTGGACGCACACACTCAGCAACGATGGCGAGATGCAATGGGATGTTGATGTCACACTGGCAGACGCTCTGCCGCCAATGCCGCGTATTGGCTTGGAGTTGCAACTGCCTCTTAACCAAACCGACACGCCGATCACATGGCAAGGCTTAGGCCCATTTGAAAACTACCCAGATCGCTTAGCCGCAGCACGTTTTGGCTTGCATACACAAACGCTGACGCAGATGCACACACCGTACATCTTCCCAACCGACAGCGGCCTGCGTTGTGGCACGCAATGGTTGCAAGTGAACGAATTGGCCATCTCGGGTGACTTCCAGTTCAGTGTTAGCCAATACGCTCAGCAACAATTGGCAGAAGCGAAACATACCCATGATTTGGTAGCACAAGAGCAGATTTACCTGCGCCTAGACCACCAGCACATGGGGGTTGGCGGTGACGATTCTTGGAGCCCAAGTGTGCACAAAGAATTCCAACTAACCGAGAAACACTACCGCTACCAGTTGCGATTTAGCCCGGCTTCGCGCTAGCGCTCACTCGCCTCCAGGCTTTCCTTCTAAGCCAAATCCTATAAGCCAAGCCTTTGATTTTTCGTCCAAGGCTTGGCTTTGTCGTTTTAGTGCGTTTTCTTGCACTCGATTACTACTTTTCTGACCAACGTTTACACACAAGATAAAACCACACTCAAATCACAAAACCCTTACAAACATTAACATTCGATTACAAATCTGGTGAAATTTTTATCTAGTTCACATTAATTGATTCGTTTGTCACTATACTCAAAGGGTAAACGTTTTCACCAATTATAAAATTAATTGCAGATTACGAATTACCCCTACAGCAAACCAATAACAAACAATCAGGATTTTTCTATGAGAAAGGTTACTCTACTTGCTCTGCTCACTGCTGGTGTAGGCTTTGGAACACAAGCTCTAGCGGATACCACCCTTGGATTTACTATCTACAAGTACGACGACAACTTCATGTCGGTTGTGCGCCAAGCCATTGAAAAAGAAGCGGCATCAGACAAAAGCACTCGTATTTTGATGAACGATTCGCAAAACAGCCAGTCGATGCAAAACGACCAAGTGGACGTCATGCTGGCTCGTGGCGTGCAAGCGCTGGCCATTAACCTGGTTGACCCTGCGGCTGCCCCAACCATCATCCAAAAAGCGAAAATGGATGATGTGCCTATCGTGTTCTACAACAAAGAACCCAGCCCACAAGCGCTAGCGAGCTACGACAAAGCTTACTACGTCGGTACCGACTCAAAAGAATCGGGCATCATTCAAGGTGATCTCATCGCGCAAGCGTGGAAAGCCAACCCAGCATGGGACAAAAACGGCGATGGCGTATTGCAATACGTGATGCTAAAAGGCGAACCCGGCCACCCAGATGCAGAAGCTCGCACCACGTATTCTGTACAAACCATCAATGAAAACGGCATCAAAACCGAAGAGTTGCACATGGATACCGGCATGTGGGATACCGCGATGGCGAAAGACAAAATGGACGCTTGGCTCTCTGGCCCTAACGGCAGCAAAATCGAAGTGGTGATTGCCAACAACGACGGCATGGCGATGGGCGCAGTAGAAGCACTACGCGGCGCGGGCGTGAAATTGCCTGTGTACGGTGTTGATGCTCTAGCTGAAGCGTTGGCGCTGGTCAAATCTGGCGACATGGCCGGTACCGTACTCAACGATGCCGAATCTCAAGCGAAAGCGACCTTTGAACTGTCACGTAACCTAGCCGATGGCAAACAGCCTGCAGAAGGCACTCGCTGGCAAGTCGTGAACAAAATTGTTCGCGTGCCTTATGTTGGCGTTGATAAAGATACCTTGAACTAATTTAGTGCCCGGGGGAGCACGCTCCCCCTATGCGCTTTCTTCATTGTCACACTGTCGTTAGAGAACATTTCTGTTGTCCGCCCATTGACGAAATAAAGAGAGACCATGGTAAATCAAACACATGAATTCCTGTTGGAAATGACAGGAGTAAGTAAAGAGTTTCCTGGGGTAAAGGCATTAGATAAGGTTAATTTAAAAGTTCGCCCTCATTCTATTCATGCATTAATGGGAGAAAATGGGGCCGGCAAATCAACACTATTAAAATGTCTATTTGGTATTTACGAGAAGAATGAAGGAAATATTCTCTTTCTCGGCAAGGAAGTGAATTTCACCTCGTCAAAAGAAGCATTGGAATCCGGTGTTTCTATGGTTCACCAAGAATTGAACCAAGTAAAACAATGCTCCGTTATGGACAATATTTGGCTCGGTCGTTACCCAAAGAAAGGGTTCTTTGTTGATCACGATAAAATGTATCGCGATACCAAAGAAATCTTTGCCGAACTGGATATCGATATCGATCCTAAAGTCAAAGTCGCGACCTTATCCGTGTCCCAAATGCAGATGGTTGAGATCGCCAAAGCGTTCTCCTATGACGCCAAAATCGTCATCATGGATGAACCCACCTCATCGCTGACGGAAAAAGAAGTCGGCCACCTGTTTACCATCATCAACAAGCTGAAAGAGAAAGGCTGTGGCGTGGTGTACATCTCGCACAAGATGGAAGAAATCTTTGCTATCTGCGATGAAATCACCATTTTGCGTGATGGACAATGGGTCGACACTCGCCCTCTCAAAGGGCTCGATATGGACCAGATCATCGCCATGATGGTTGGCCGCGAGTTGACGCATCGTTTCCCTGAAAAAACCAACACACCGAAAGATGTGATTTTGCAAGTGGAAAACCTCACCGCGCTCAACCAGCCGTCGATTCAAGATGTCTCCTTTGAACTGAAAGCAGGCGAAATCTTAGGCGTTGCGGGCCTTGTGGGTTCACGCAGAACCGACATCGTCGAAACGATTTTCGGTGTACGCGAACGCAGCGAAGGGCACATTCGCTTGCATGGTCGTGAGATGAAAAACCGCGATGCGCACGAAGCGATCAACAACGGTTTTGCCCTCGTAACCGAGGAGCGTCGCTCCACCGGCATCTACGGCAACCTCGATATCACCTTCAATGCGTTGGTGGCCAACGTTGATGAGTACAAAACCAAAATGGGCCTACTCAGCGACAAAAAGATGAAGAGTGACACGCAGTGGGTGATTGATTCCATGCGCGTGAAAACCCCCTCTCATCAAACCCACATCAGCTCTTTGTCGGGTGGTAATCAGCAGAAAGTCATCATTGGCCGCTGGCTGCTCACGCAACCGGAAATCCTCATGCTGGATGAACCGACACGCGGGATCGACGTTGGCGCGAAGTTTGAGATTTACCAATTGATTCTCGAATTAGCCAAGAAAAACAAAGGCATCATTATTATTTCTTCGGAAATGCCGGAATTACTGGGTATTACAGACCGAATATTAGTCATGAGTAATGGCCGCGCAGCGGGCATCGTTAATACCAAAGAAACTTCACAGAATGAAATATTAGAACTGGCTTCTCGCTATCTCTAGGGAATGAATTATGGACGCTGTTAAATCTTTCGCATTAAAGCATTTAAAAGAGAGCGCAATATACGCGGTTCTCCTTATTCTACTGGCTGTTATTGTTATTCAAGAGCCATCGTTTCTTAGCTTGAGAAACTTAAGTAACATCCTGACTCAATCTTCCGTGCGTGTCATCATCGCTCTCGGTGTCGCTGGCCTGATTGTCACCCAAGGCACCGACCTTTCCGCCGGTCGCCAAGTGGGTTTGGCGGCGGTGATTTCGGCCACCTTGTTGCAGTCGATCGATAACGTCAACAAAGTGTTCCCAGGCATTGGCGAAGTGCCCATCGTCGCGGTGATCATTTGCGTGTGCTTGATCGGTGCCATCATCGGTTTGGTCAACGGCGTTATCGTTGCTTACCTGAAAGTAACACCTTTTATCGCCACATTAGGCACCATGATCATCGTTTACGGCATCAACTCGCTTTACTACGATGCGGTAGGCGCCTCTCCGATTGCGGGCTTTGATGAGCGTTTCACTACCTTTACGCAAGGCTTTATCAACCTCGGGGGTTTCCGTTTCTCCTACATCACCTTCTACGCCATCATCGCCATTGTCTTTATGTGGGTGCTGTGGAACAAAACCGTGTTTGGCAAAAACATTTTCGCCGTGGGTGGTAACCCAGAAGCGGCCAAAGTGTCTGGTGTGAACGTGCCACTGACCTTGTTGAAAGTGTATGCCCTTTCTGGCGTGCTTTACGCCTTTGGCGGTATGTTGGAAGCTGGCCGTATCGGCAGTGCCACCAATAACTTAGGTTTCTTATACGAGCTTGATGCCATCGCCGCGTGTGTGGTCGGCGGTGTTTCATTTGCCGGTGGTGTCGGCAGTATTGCTGGCGTTGTCACGGGTGTGTTGATCTTCACCGTCATCAACTATGGTATGACCTACATTGGCGTCAGCCCATATTGGCAATACATTATTAAAGGCTCCATCATCGTCTTCGCGGTCGCGCTCGATTCGATGAAATACGCCAACAAAAAATAACCCCCAACTGCGCCTAGCGCCCGCCCTGCCCTTACCGGCAGGGCTTTTTTAACGCCGTTCGGAGAAAAATCCTCTCGAAACTTGAGCTTATCCGACATTTATTCGGTTGCCATTTGAGTTATCGCCGTGGGCGGTGTTAAATGGCGGCGTAAACGAACAATAACAACAAAAGTAATCCCTTATGGCGACCATCAAAGACGTGGCAAAACTGGCTGGCGTATCCATAGCCACCGCCTCACGCGTTATCAATAACGCCCCTCACACCAGCGAAGCGGCAATCGTCGCGGTTAAAGAAGCAATGCAGTCTTTGGGGTATCGTCCCAACGCCAACGCGCGCGCACTGGTGAGCAAATCTTCCCACACCATTGGCGTTTTGGTGAATGACGTCTCTGCGCCTTTTTTTGGCACCATGGTCAAAGCCATCGACACCGTGGCCTGCGAACAAGGCAAACAGTTGTTGATTGGCAGCGGCTATCACGACGCCAACAAAGAGCGCAACGCCATCGAGTTGTTGATCAACAGTCGTTGTGAATCCTTGGTGGTGCACAGCAAAGGCATGAGCGACCAAGAACTTGTCTCACTGGCGGATGAAATTCCCGCCATGGTGGTGATCAATCGGGTCGTCAAGGGCATCGAATCACGCTGCATTGCGCTCGACAACCATCGCGGATCCTACCTTGCGACGGAGTTTTTGATTCGCAGTGGTCACAAACACATTGGCTACATTTGTTCCAGCCACAACATCGACGACGCCAAAGATCGCCTCGCGGGTTATCGAGATGCTTTGCGCGACAACGGCATCGCGATCCGTGAAGAATACATTGAATATGGCGAGCCAGACGAAACCGGCGGTGAGCAAGCGATGATCAGCATCATGGCGAAGAATCTCCCCATCACTGCGCTGGCAACATACAACGACTACATGGCCGCAGGGTGCCTTTCATTGCTGCTGGAAAACGGTATTCGCATTCCTGAAGAAATGTCACTCATCGGCTTTGATGATGGCCACGTAGCACGCTATATCTACCCACGCTTAACCACGGTTCGCTATCCGATTCAGGTGATGGCCAGTGAAGCGGTAAAACTGTCGCTGCAATTGGCCAATGGTGAAGCACCGGATCGCAAAGAGCACAAACTCTTTATGCCCATGCTGATCCGCCGAGCCTCCGTCGGCGCGCCTGCAAAATAGCCGCCATTCAACACTATTTTTGTGTAATTAATCACTTGATGAAATATTGATTAATTATTCGCGTATCACCGCCAAATTTAGCCGCCTATAATTAATCACACGTTTAATTTTGAAGGGCGGCTGATGACGGAACTCAACCCACGCCGAGGACGGCCAACGCACAACATCGACACGAGACAACTGCTGATTCACCACGCACGCGAGTTGTTCACCGTCATGGAATACAACAACGTTTCTACCCGCTTAGTGGCGCAAAAAGCAGGCGTGAATGTGGCCATGATCCGTTACTACTTTGGCAGTAAAGAAGGGCTGTTCGAGACCATGCTGCGAGAAACCCTCGCGCCGATGCAAAAACAAATGCAAGCACTGGTGCTCGAAAGTTCAGAGAAAAACCTGCTCGATATCATGCGCACTTATTACCGAGAAATGGTCAAAGTACCTCAGTTTCCCCGCTTGATTGCGCAAGTGATGCGCATGGCCCCCTCCGATACCCAACGCAAATTGATGGAAAAAGTGATGAACGACATCACCCAACCGATGCAAGGGTTGATCTTCGATCGCTTGTTAGAAGGAGGCATATTGCGCCAAGGCGTCGATGCCAAATTAGCGCGCATCACCTTCATCAGCTTGATGGTGTTTCCTTTTATGGCGCCACCAGCGCTCTTGTCAATTCACGGCATCGAACTGAATGAAGCTTTTCTCAACCGCTTGTTTGAACACAATATTCAACTGATGAAACACGGATTTTTGGACTCAGGAGCAGCCCATGACCCTCAATAAAAAATGGCTCTTTTTCCCCGCATTAGCGGTGGGCGTGCTGGTGTTGGTACTGGCGGTCAAACTCAAACCCGAACTGCCGGTGAAACCTGCCGATGATCGTGCTCGCTTGGTGGAAACACTGCCGCTGGAACTCAAAGCCGTTGCCCCTTTAGCGATTGGTTTTGGCAAAGTGGCCCCCAAAGTGGAGTGGAAGGCGATTGCCGAAGTCTCTGGCAAAGTGATCTATCGCCACCCACGCTTAGAGAAAGGGCAATTACTCAAAGCCGGCACAGAGATTTTGCGCATCGACCCGCTCGATTACCAACTCAAACTGGTGCAAGCTCAAGCCGACCTCAAATCTTCCCAAACCTCTTTGGCTAAGCTCAATCAAGAAGAACAAAACCTCAAAAGCAGTTTGAAGATCGAATCCAACCGCCTCGCGATTGCCAATAAAGAGCTCGAACGCAAACAGAACCTGCGTAAAAAAGGGCTGAATTCGCAATCGGATGTCGATCAACAAGAACAAACCACCCTTTCACAGCGCAATCTGGTACTCGACATTGAAAACCAAATCGCCCTCATGCCCGATGAAAAACGCGTGGCAGATGCGCTGATCAAGGTCAACAACGCCAAGGTGGATGAAGCCAAGCGTGCGCTGGAAAAAACCATCATCACCCTGCCATACGATCTGCGTATCGCGCAGGTGGACATCGAGCAAGATCAGGTGGTTAACCAACAGCAAACCATGGTTACCGCGCACGGTATTGATGTGATGGAAGTGGAAGCGCAGCTCTCAATTCATGACATGCAAACCCTCGCCGCCAGCTTGGGCGAGTTCGCGCGCGATGAATCGGGCATTCCACAACCGGATATGACCTTCATTCAAGCTTACATTGAACTGAGCAGTGGCAATTTAAGCGCCAGTTGGCCGGCCAAAGTGGCGCGAGTGAGTGAAACAGTGGATGCCAACCAAGCCACTGCTGGGGTGATTTTGGAGATAGAACAAGACTACCGTGAGCTCAATCCAACCTCATTACCGCCGCTGGTCAATGGCATGTTTGTCCGCGCTTACATTGAAGGCCAAGCCAACCCCAATTGGGTCATCCCTGAGCGTGCGCTGCACGGTGGTAAAATCTATCTGATGGACGAGCAAAACCGCTTGCGCATCGTGCCAGTCACCGTCTTATTCCGCCGCGACAACCATGTGGTGATCGATGGCGAGATCAGCCACGGGCAGAAACTGATCGTCAACGACCTATTGCCCGCCATTGAAGGCATGTTGTTGAAAGAGGCCAACAGCGAGGCGAATCCAGAGGAGAGTGGCTCATGATTCGTTTTTTCGCCAAACACCCGACGGCGGCCAACTTGTTGATGTTAACGCTGCTGATCCTCGGGATCTCCTCACTCTCCACCATCAAACGGGAAACCTTTCCCGAGTTTGATCCGCCTTACATTATGGCGGCGGTGGTCTATCCAGGTGCTTCGCCCCAAGAAGTGGAAGAGAGCATTTGCGTACGCATGGAAGATGCCGTGGATGGCCTTGCCAATATTGTCGAAACCCAATGTGAAGCGATTGAAGGCTCGGCGCGCTTAATCCTCAAGCTCAACGAGAAGGCCGACATCAGCCGCATGCTGGTGGATGTGCAAACGCAAATCAACGCCATCAACGATTTCCCTAAAGAGATCGAATCTCCGGTGGTGCAAGAGCTTGATTGGAACGAACCCGTGGTGGATGTGGCGATTACCGCCGACACCACATGGCCGGAACTCAAAGCGTATGCAGAACAGCTTAAGCGGACGTTAAAGCTCGATTATGGCGTCTCTTTGGTGAGCGTGGCAGGCTTTTCCGATCACCAATATCGCGTCGAACTCGATACCCAAGCGATGCGTCAGCTCGGTTTAAGCGTTGGCGATATTGCCGATCAAATTGGCCGCCAAAACGTCAAGCTCCCCAGTGGCAATGTGGAAACGCCCGACAAACATTTTCTGATCCGCTTCGATGAACGTCGCGTCACGCCACAAGAGCTCAGCACCATAGTCGTAGGCTCTGGGCCCAATGGTTCGTTAATCCGCTTGGGCGATATTGCCACCATTAGCGACCGCTTCGAGCTCGATGAGCAAAAAGTGCTGTTTGATGGCCACCCTTCAGCCCTGCTGAAAATCAGCAAGAACAAAGAAGATGACGCCCTGCGCATCAAAGATCGCGTTACCCAATTTGTTGCCGACCAACAGGCGATCGCCCCCGATGGCGTGCAACTGGAAATGACCAACGATCTCTCGTCTGTCTTGTGGGATCGCCTCACCATGATGGTGAGAAATGGCTGGCAAGGGATCGTGCTGGTGTTTGCCACCATGTGGCTGTTCTTCAGTCTGCGCTATTCCTTTTGGGTGGCGGCCGGTTTGCCGGTGGCTTTTCTTGGCGGGCTGTTTTTGATGGCGCAACTTGGCCTCTCCATCAACATCATGTCGCTGGTTGGGCTGCTGATGGCGATCGGCATCATGATGGACGATGCCATCGTGATCGCCGAGTCGATTGCGGCGCACCTTGATCGCGGAGAGAAGATCGACGATGCGGTGATCAAAGGGGTCAACAAAGTGCTGCCGGGGGTAATTTCCTCCTTCCTCACCACCGTGTGTATCTTTGGTAGCTTGCTGTTTTTGCAAGGAGAAATGGGGGCGGTGCTCAAAGCGGTGCCACAAGTGCTGATTTTGGTGCTCACCCTAAGCTTAGTGGAAGCCTTCCTCATTCTGCCCAACCATTTGGCGCATTCCCTGCACAAGCAAAAACAGGAAAAACCGGACCTCAAGTTCAAACAAACCTTACTTGACCACTTTGAGCACTTTCGCAACACCACCTTGGTCAATGCAGTGGAAAAAGTGGTGGAATTTCGCTACGCCTTTATGGGTGGCGTATTAGCGTTGCTGCTGATTTCTGCTGCGACCTTGGCGGGCGGGCTATTGAAGTTTCAACCCTTCCCCGAGCTTGATGGCGATATCGCCGAGGCGCGCATCATTTTGCCGCCGGGTGCCTCTTTGGCACAAACCGAAGCCGTGGTGGATAAAATCGTCGCCTCTGCGCAAAGGCTGGATCGCCAGTGGAGTGAAGAGAAAGAAAATGGTACGCCTTTGGTGCGTCATATCACCAGCCAATTTAATGCCAATGCCGATGCCAATGAATCGGGCCCGCACATTGCCACTGTGCGGTTGGATCTGCTCGGCGCTGAAAGCCGCAACACGGTGATTGACGAGTTTATTACCGCTTGGCGTGACGATGTCGGTGAACTGGCCGACCCGATATCACTGGTGTTTAAGCAGCCGACCATGGGGCCGGGTGGGCGCGCAATTGAGATCCGCGCCAAACACGACGATCTCGATGCACTCAAAGCCGCGTCTATCGACATTCAGCAGTACCTCAACCAGTTCGCAGGCGTGCATGGGGTGCTCGATGACATGCGCATGGGCAAAGAAGAAGTGTTGGTCAAACTGCGCCCCGGCGCGGAAGTGTATGGCATCAATGGCCAGTTGATCGCCAACCAGTTGCGCGCGGCTTTCTTTGGACAAACCGCCGATGAAATTCAGCTCGGCGTCGAGAATATTTCGATAGAAGTGCGGCTGGATAAAGTGCAAGCGGGCGATTTGCAGCAGTTAGCCAACTTCCCGATCATGATGGCCGATGGCAGCCAGATCCCACTCGCCACCATTGCCACGCTCGATTTTCAGCGTAACTACGTGCGCATTCAACGCATCGACGGGCTAAGAACCATCAGCGTGTTTGGCGATGTGGACAACACACAAGCCAACTCCACCGCGATCATTCGCCAGTTCCAACAGCAAGAAGCGCCGAAGCTGATGCAAAAATACCCCGGCTTACGCTTTGATTTTGAAGGCGAAGCCAAAGACACCGCCGAAACCGGATCTTCAATGGGCAAAGGCTTTTTGCTGGGTCTGTTCGGGGTGTTCGCCATTTTGAGTTACCAGTTCCGCAGCTACTTAGAACCCTTTGTGGTGATGCTTGCCATTCCTCTTGCCTTTATTGGCGTGGTTTGGGGGCACATTCTGCTCGGCCATTCGCTGAGCATGCCAAGCATGATGGGCTTTGTTTCGCTGGCGGGGATTGTGGTCAACGACTCGATTTTGCTGGTGCAATACATTCGCCATCATGTCGATGAAGGCGACAGCGTACATGACTCTGTAGTGAAAGCGAGCCGTGAGCGTTTTCGCGCGGTGTTTCTCACCTCCATGACCACCGCAGCGGGTTTGTTGCCGCTGCTCACCGAAACCAGCTTGCAAGCGCAGGTTATCCAACCTTTGGTCATCTCCATTGTGTTTGGCATCCTTGCTTCGACTTTGTTGGTGTTGTTTATGATCCCAGCCGCTTACGCCATTTTGGCCGATTTTGGTTTGGTGCATAAACACCAAGAGATATGAAGCAAAACGAGTAAATAATCGGCAAACGAGCGAGGCCCAGCGCCTCGCTCCCTCGCTTTGTGACCTTGCTGGCAACCCCATATGGCGCTTTGAACTATAGTTAATGCAATCCTCATTCACTGGCCGACTCAATGCAAACACCTGAAAAACCGGACAACGAACCGCAGCGAATCGCGGATCTCCATTCGCTCTACATTTTAGACACCGCCGCGGAAGAGCGTTTTGATCGCGTCACTCGCATCGCACGTCGGCTGTTTGATGTGCCGATAGCCTTGGTCAGTTTGGTGGATGAGGATCGCCAGTGGTTTAAATCCTGCTTTGGTCTGAATGCCAGTGAAACGCCACGCGATATCTCCTTCTGCGGCCACGCCATTCTCGGCACTGACACCTTGATTGTGGAAGACGCCAGCCTAGATGCGCGCTTTGCCGACAACCCATTAGTGACTGGTGAGCCACACATTCGCTTTTACGCTGGCGTTCCGTTGATGTTTGAACACAGCTCCTGCTTAGGTACCTTGTGCATCATCGACAGCAAACCGCGCACACTTAACGAAGACGAGCGTTTGGATTTGATCGATCTGGCCAAAATGGCCGAGAGAGAACTCGCCGCCACGCACAGCGCCGCCATTGATGACCTCACGCAGATTTCCAACCGCCGTGGCTTTATAACCTTGGCGAAAAAGAGCATGGCCTATTGCGAAGTGGGGGATTACCCCTACTCCATTGCCTATTTAGACCTCAACGGTTTTAAACCGATCAATGACCGATTTGGCCACCAAGAGGGCGATCGCGCACTCAAAGCGTTTGCCGATACCATGAAAAAGAGCTTCCGCGAGTCTGATGTCTTTGCCCGTCTGGGTGGAGATGAGTTTGTGGTGTTTATGTCTGGTGCCTCTCGCTCTGTGGCACAAGTGGCCATTAAGCGTTTTTCCGAGGCGATAGAGCAGTACAATCATGCTGCCAACCGTGGCTATGATTTGTCCTTCTGCGCGGGGATTGTTTCCGTCGAACCCGATGCCAATATCAGTTTGGACGAGCTTCTTTCTCAAGCAGATAAAGCCATGTACCAGCAAAAAGACAACAAAACGCCACGCAGTTGATGTGACTCAACACCCTCGAGCGATGGAAATCCTAAGCAAAATAGGTACAATCCTCGCTCGATTTTTTGACTTGCGCGGACTCCCTCATGCACACGCCGGACCCTTGCTTTACCTCATTCACCACCGCTATCGACGGCTACGCCCTGCCCGAGCGCTTTACCTTCCCGTTTTACTACACTCCGCACCCGTTGTGTGTGTTGGCAGCAGAGCAGTTGCAACAACATTTGCTCACTCAGCAAGAGTGGCAACACAACTTTGGCTTGTTGAACGGCGAAGTAGTGAGTGACGATGAGAGCGCGATTGGCAAAATGTTTGGCGTGCTGCTGGTTGAAAATGCACAAGGCGACATCGGTTTTGTGAGCTCATTCTCAGGCAAAATTGCCGACCAAAATCTATTGCCCGGCTTTGTGCCACCGGTGTTTGACATGCTGGCAGAAGAGAGCTTTTTCCGCCGCGAGTTATCGGAAATCACCGACATCAACCACCAGGTAAAACAGTTGTCGCAAAGCGCAGAGCTGGCACAACTGCGTCAGCAAATTGAGGCAGACCGCCAAGCTTACCAAGCGCAAGAACAAGCCCAGCGCCAAGCCATGATTGAAGGGCGCGCCGCACGCAAGCAACAGCGCGAGCAAGCGGAAGCAACGCTCACTGGCGATGCGCTCAAAGCGGTGTTGGATGATCTCGCCAAACAAAGCGTGGCTGAGAAAAACGTACTCAAATACCTCAAACTGGAGTGGGATGAAAAACTCGCCAGTGAAGAGGCACGTTTGCAAGTGCTGCTCACTCAACTCGACACACTCAAAGAGCAGCGCAAAACCTTATCGAACGCCTTGCAACACAAATTGTTTGCTCAGTATCGCTTCCTCAATGTGCGCGGGGAGCAGAGCGATCTCAACGCGATTTTCGCACCCACCACCAGCCCCGTGCCACCAGCCGGCTCTGGCGAATGTGCCGCGCCAAAACTGCTGCAATACGCTTTTACCCACGGCTTGAAGCCACTGGCAATGGCGGAATTTTGGTGGGGCGTGTCACCGAAATCGGAAGTGCGCCAACACAAAAAGTTTTACCCATCCTGCCACAGCAAATGCCACCCCATTTTGGGCCATATGCTGCAAGGGCTGAACATGGACCCAAACCCGCTGGAAGAAAACTGGGCAGAAGACAAAGAGCTGGAAATCGTCTATCAAGATGAGGCGATGGTCGTCGTCAACAAACCCTCAGGGTTGTTATCGGTGCCGGGCAAAACCATTACCGATTCCGCTTATACCCGTTTGCAAGCGCTATTCCCTGATGTGGAAGGGCCGTTTGTGATTCACCGCTTAGACATGGCGACATCGGGACTGTTAGTGTTTGCCCTCACCCGCCGCGCCAACAAGAGCCTGCAAAAGCAATTTATTTCTCGTGGCGTGCAAAAGCGTTATGTGGCGATGCTGGAAGGTGAGGTGTCGCAAAGCCAAGGGGAAATCACCCTGCCGATGCGAGGCGACCCAGACGACAGGCCGCGTCAGTTGGTCTGCTTTGAACACGGTAAACCCGCGCATACCGATTGGCAGTTAATTGAGATCCGCGATGGCCGCAGCAAGCTTTACCTCTACCCAAGAACGGGGCGCACTCACCAACTTCGTGTTCATTGTGCCCATCACCTTGGTTTGAACATGCCGATGGTCGGCGATGGGTTGTATGGTGAGAAAGCCAACCGACTGCACTTGCACGCCGAGTCGCTTGAGCTTGACCACCCTTACAGCAAAGAGCGCATGCATTTTCAAGTGGATGCCGAATTCTAGTTCGTGCCTTTCAGCGTGTGGCGCTGGCCGTACAAGCTCCCCACCGAACCAATCTCGAATCAACATTTTCGCTCTATTTACCGTGCCACTGGCCACTGAGTAAATAGAGCGATATATCGCCAATCGGTTTGAGCCGTTAGCAACTCACCCGCAGCTACATCCACTGGTTCAGTAAGGTAACGAACTTCGGATGAATCAAATAGCCAATCGCAGAATGAGGGTTGGACTGCCCATTTCTCACACACAAATTGTAGATGGGGTAAATGTCTTTCATCCCGCCTTTGACTAAGCCAAGTTGCAGCATCTCTTTGAAATCGTTTTTGATGCGATTGTCGTGAGAAATGTAATCGTCTTCCGCTGAAATATTGCACCATTGATGAAGGTTGAGTGGGTAGCGTTTTTTACCGCTTAAGCTGCTGCCTTTCAAACGCCCCTTCACGTTTTCATCCCCCAGCGGCGAGCCTAAGGTAACTAAGAGATCGACTTTCTTTTCAGCGCCGTAGTCGTGGCGATATTCGCCATAATGAGAGAGCTTCCACAAACAATCGTAACTGATCATGCTGCCCAAGCTGTGCGCGACCATCATAACCTCATCGCCACTATCGAGCGCTTCTTTCAGTTCTTTGGTCAGGCGCGAGCGCAAGTCACTGCCGTAATAACTGTCTTCGTTCCAGTAATGCGCCATATCGGGGGCAACACTGGTGATCAGCGGCTCTGCCAGTTTTAAGTGGCCTAATACGGCTGAGAAAGTATCGGCCAAGGCTTCCGCTAAGAAGCCCGCTTTAGAGACTTTTTTGTAGTTCGTTTTGGTAAAACCATTACGCGGGTATTGCTTGAGTTTATCCAGCGCATCGATACGGCTTTGCGGATGCTCGGTTGGCGCTTCGAGCAGCTCGTTGGAAAGATCGCCATAGTAGATAAACCGCTTTTCTATTTGCTTAAACGCCTGAACACGGCTTTCACCGTAATCTCGCTGTAAACCATGTTCAATGGCGTTGAACCACAATGTTTGTAAATCGTTTTTGTCTGGTTTCGGCGCTCGGCCATGAATAAAGAGTATTCGCTTTGCCATAGTTCCTCCTGACGTGAAATGACGCGTTGCTCCAAGATCGGATCACGCATTCTCAGGTTAGGAGTGGGAAACTACCACGAAAGTGATACCCATTGCATAAACAGCGCAACCCTTGCGAGCTGACGCTGTTTTCGTTCTGAGTCTTAAAGATGGAGCAAGAGGCTAAGAAGTGAAACGCCACTCGGGGGACGAGGAGTACTTTCTGGAATGTGGACGTTAGTAGTTTATTTAGGCAACAAAGAAATACAGTTCATCTAAAAATTTCCTAACAAAAACACTCCCAGAAACAAAAGTTAAACACTGATATCAAGAGGCTCCAAAATATAATTGGACAACTCGCTACTTCATTTCTGGTGATGTATGAGTTAATTCTCATCTTTTGTATCTGAATATCAAAATGGACTTTGTGAGGCTTAGTAAAGTATGTGAAAATGACAGTAAAATCAGTTGCATACAAACCATATGCATTTATAAATCACATCAACATAAATTAGAATTTACAAACAACATGAGCACAGAGAACAATCAAGAAATCAGATACGTCATCGGTACATTGGGCGAAAGCTGGGTTGACCCAGTAGAAGGTAAGACTAGAGGTAAATTAAATGTATGTATGGAGGAGTTTTCAGAACCCGACAGTAGAAAAAGTTATGAACAGGTAAATAAACGAGAACATTTTTGCGATACAGAAAAGGTTTTTATAACAGGCCCCTTTGATGAACTTGAAAGAAAATACGAAAAATACCAACTGCTGAAAGCAGAAACGACACGAGCCAATAAGTCAGAAGGAAATCAGCAAAGTCACGTCTCATATTATCGCTCAGTTCAACCAGTTAAAAATCATGAATTGCTAGAAGTTATCTTTGCAAACATTGATTTTTCTAAAGATGAAACATCGATATACCTTTCTCATGTGCCATCAACAAATCTTGTAATGATAGCTACACACTATAATGACGAGGACGTGATTGTAGGACCTTTTACTCATACACATTCTCTTCAAGGTGATGATGAAGTAAAGCTAACACTGCAGTTTCCAAAAACACCACTTCCAGGCAGAAAACTTTCAGATCATATTGTGGGCAAACTCGATAGAGAGCAATGTCAAGATCAATTAATTGAGGTCACTATAAATCAAAGACCGACTACTTTCCTAGCTGATGTAGCTTCTTTTACCAGCAAACTAAGTAATAAGGACTTTGTCGACATAATCGATGCCGAAACGCTTCTCAAAGAGTATGTTGAACCACTTCTCAAGGATGCTAGTTTTCGTTCGACTGGAGGAAAGTTAACAAAAAAAGGCCTAGAGCTTCTAAAAAACAACGTTAAGAATGGAAAACAGTTTTCACAAGATCGTCCTAGATATCTAAAGACTGTAGACCTACTTTCAGATGCAGCTGAATTCGACTCAAATATGATGAAATTGAAGGAAGAGCTATTGAGGCTTCCGGAAGGTCAAAACTTTTTAGAGTCATACTTAGAAAAGAATCAGATAGAGTTTTACAAACGTTATCGAGCCAATGAGCTAGAAAACATTGAGACAGAAGTGAGTAAAACTCGAAGCGAAGTCGAGCGATTAGAAGAAAAAAGAGATAGCTTGTTGGATGAGTTAAAGTCTATAGCTCAGCAAAAAAGTGAAAAGGAAGACGAACTGAGACTATTAGCAGAGAAAAAACGAAAGCAGCTTCAAGAAGAAGTGATGCAAGAGCATAAAAAGCGTAATGCTGAGCTACAAAAGCAGATTTTAGATGGGGAAAACAAGCTCCAAGAGATCAAGCAAGAATATTCCCAATACAAAAGTTTAGATGAATTACTTAGCCAGATTAATACTAAGAGAGGAGAATATGGTGCTTTAAATGGAATGATCGACGATCATAAAAAATCTCTGACTAACCTCCAATCTCAGATTAAAGACGCTTCAGCAGAGTTGACCGAAAACTTTGTAAAAATTAAAGCGGGCTTCGAAGCAATGACAACCGCAAAAAAAGTATCTAAATCAAACTGGGACTTTACTAGCCAACCAGTTGATAAACTAGATCTATCTAATCGTGTAAAAGCTCAACAAGAATACCTTGAGCAGTTAGACAATGCCTTAACAAGCCACGATAGACATTTAGATAAAGAACAACTAGTCAACTTAATTACTACTATAGCTCAGACACAATTTACGATTTGTTCGGGACTTCCTGGCACTGGTAAAACTAGCTTAATTAAACGGTTAGGTCTAGCAATGGGGCTAGGCAACAGACAACATACAATCTCGGTATCAAGGGGCTGGATGTCTTCAAAGGATATTCTAGGTTATTACAATGGATTGTCTGAATCATATCATCCAGCTGCAACCGGTCTGTGGGAAATGCTTCTGACGATGCAAGGTGAATCAGACCAAGAAGTAAACCCTGCCATCTTACTGCTAGATGAAATGAACTTGAGTTCACCAGAACATTATTTCAGTAATTTTCTGGATCTAGCCGATGGAGAAAGTCGCCGAGAAATATTCACTGGGCATCCTGAAATGGAGCGACTATTTGTACCAAATTACATGAAATTTGTCGGTACTATAAACAGTGATGAAACCGTACAACCGTTGTCTCCACGAATGTTAGATCGCGCTGCTGTTATTCCGTTCGATGATATGATTTCTGACTTCTCCATCATCCCTATAGACAACAAGCATATAACAGCACCTATTAACGCAAGCGATTGGATCGCATTATTTGAAGGAAAGGGAACTCCTCTCTCGGGGCTATCTCAAACTATCTTTAATGAAATCATTTCTGTTCTAGAAGAAGATAAGGAAGGATTGGGGCAACGAGTTCTACTGTCTTACCGTAAGAGGAAATTAGTTGCTGACTTTGTTGATGTCGCAGGAGCTCTACTAGTCGAATATGAAGGCGCTGTGACAGCATTGGATCGGGCTGTATTACAACATGTTCTACCAATTTTAAGTGGTTATGGCGAAGGTTTTGCAGAAAGATTGAAAAAACTGTATCAAGTTCTCAATAAGAACGGTCTTGTAATGTCAGCAAAACGCTTACGTAAAATGATTACTGAAGGTGAATCATCGCTCAATAGCTACAGATATATAGCTTAGGGGAAATAGCGATGTTGGATTTAACCATAGAGGTCAGTCCTGGTCGAACATATAGTGCCTTCGATTGTGAATTGATATCACAAGGAGAAGCTGTACATGGAGTATGGTCAATTCCAGAAGATGCAAGAGTGTCTATTCTGCTAGAAACAAGTGACCGCGCAAATGATTTTGGCACTCCTATAATTTACATTGGGGATGTTACCTATGAGCTAAGCTTGCAATCATCGGTAAATAGAAAAAAGTCATGGGTATTATTATTTGATGACGACCAATTTTCAGGAATGCCATTCTTCAATTATGTCGGCAGGAGTGAAATAATATTAGCCTTCTCTAAATCTGATTTGAGAATAAAGAATCTTGTAGATATTCAGGCCAGCTTGATAAATGCAGAGCTTGCAGAAAGTATGCTCTCTTATTTACATACTCATTACGATAGTATAGTTGCCTTGTGTTTCTCCCGCTCGCGCATAGCTTGTAGTAGTGGAGACGGTTGTGAAGATAGTCTCAATCGATTAATAAATGAAGCTCAAAGCGGTATTGAGTTATGCGAGCTAGTTTGGGAAGACCTTCTCAGAAAAGTAAGAGAAACCTGGGAGAGCAAACTTGAGGTTAGGGATGGAGTCATCCCTAATTCTCCAGATGGCATAAACTGGCTATCTCAGCATCCTGAATATATTCAATTTTGCCCTCAACCAGAGCAAGATTTTAAGTGTAAAGGATATCCAGCCAAAATACTGCAAGGAGCTAATGAAATTGTTGTTTCAAATACTGATCTCATAGAGAACAGGATTATTCATGGCTACCTAGCCCATATGGAGAAGCGTTTATCTGACGCAAAAAAATACCTTTTGAATAATGGACTTGACGGAAGTAACTGTCAGGCAGAAGGGCATTATTTTAATGAATACATTAGTTTAGATCACATTATATGTCGGTACAAAGCTCCAATCTTAGATGGTTTATTAAGAAAAGTTGATGACTTGAGTCTTCGTACAAAGCGTTTGGCAATGCGCTTTACCCGTGTGTCGCCTAAACCGAAGGTTATAAAGCCTATCCCTCCTAAAGTTACAGCTTTTGTATCTAGAACACCTTCCTATCTTCATGTCTACCACAAGATAGCTAAATGGTATAAATCGGGAAATATTCAGATTGATATGGGCGATATGCTCTTTGGACTTAGACATTTGAGTACGCTCTACGAATTTACAGTTCTTATGCAAATTGTCTCTGCTTTGGAGAAGTGTGGCTGCGTATTAGTTCAGCAAGGTTGGAAAGACTATTCTGAGCAAGTATTTGGGGGAGTTGAAAAGGCTCGACCAACAAATACTCTGAATAACTACTTTGAGTTCACCGACTCACAGCGAAAAATGAATATAGAGCTATTTTATGAACCTAGAATTTGGACTTCAGAGAGAGCTCAACCCGGAGACCCAGTAGATGTATGTATTGAGCATCAAGATCGGAAACACAGATATCGCTCTCCAGACTATGTAATTCGCTTGAGACTCCAAGGATTGGAAGAACCTATTCTGCTAATTTTCGACGCTAAGTTTTCATCCGCTTATCGGGTAAAAACTCAGAAACTACCAGACTTGGTAAATAAATACCTACTTGGGCTCCATCAGAAAAAAGCAAATGGTGAATTTGGGAAGTTACCTATACAAGCAGTTTGGGCTATTTACCCTAAAGGCAATGAACCAACAGTTAATTTCTATGCAAAGCAGCATTCTATTGGTGGCCCAGAACGTATTTTACCATCATTGGGGGGGATTCGAGTAAAACCGAACGAAGATGAACGACTACCTCTACTGTTGGGAGAACTATTTGATCATGTTACAAATGAACATCAAGTCAAAGAGGTTTTGCTAGAGAAAACTGCATTAAGTAACTCGATAACCTCTCTACTTAAAACACATCAGGAGATATGGTCAAATTAAGTAATAAGTACAATCTCAATAGAGATAGTTTACCTCAACTAAAATCCGAGTGTTCTACACACTCGGATGTTTTAGCATATTTCTAGCCCTAAATATTGTGAGTATATTACTCTTGGGTTAGCATGTTAAAAGGAAA
>NZ_NPKW01001019.1:0-750 GCF_002265885.1 Vibrio sp. 03_296 | reverse complement strand
AGCACGTGCAGCTTCAATCGCAGCGTTTAGGGCTAAGAGGTTCGTTTGCTCGGCAATTTCATTTAATCACTTTCAAGATGGTTTCGATATTGGTGGTCGCGCTTTCTAAGCCCTGCACTTCCTCTACCGCTTGATCGATTCGCAGTGACAGTTGGCTAATGGCATTGGTCGTATCACTGACCACTTTCGACCCGGCCGACGTCACTTGGATCTGCTTTCTTTCAGCGGACATGCTGCCGCGCTTTCGCGCATTGTTTGCCACTTCAAGCGCCGTGACCGACATCTCATGCATGGCTGTCGCCAGTTGTTCAAGTTCTTGAAGCTGACTACCAACCGCGGAAGAAGCGCGCTCAGCCCCCATCACCGACATTTCGGTTCCATTGAGAATCTCGACACTGATCGCTTTCGATTGAATCACCTGTCTGCTGAAGATTTTCAGTAAAGCGGTTAAAACCACGTCGCCATTCCGCAAATTCTGGATCAGTATTGGTATCAAGGCGCTTAGTTAAATCGCCATTGCCACTGGCAATATCCTGAATGGCGGCGTTCAACGCCCCCAAAGGACGCATTAACGCTTTCATTAACACAGAAAGAGCCAGAACACTCAGCACCACTGCGATTACCACATAGATCAAAGAGCTGCTGCGCATTTCGCTGATCGCTGAATAAACCGTCGACTCCATCGACGCACAGCGCCAACAAACCAACCTTCGCTGCCAACCTTAGTTAAACGCACGAGATAGGACACGC
>NZ_NPKW01001018.1:0-604 GCF_002265885.1 Vibrio sp. 03_296 | reverse complement strand
AACACAGCGCTGTTTTATGTCTCTGATCACGGCGAATCATTGGGTGAAGATGGGCTCTTCTTGCACGGCATACCGTATGCGCTTGCGCCAGAAAACCAAACCAAAGCTGCCATGCTTTTTGGGCATCCAACGGCTTTGCCAAGGAAAAAGGGCTAGACAGAAAGTGCTTAGCCAATGAAGCCACACACGGCGCGTTTTCTCACGACAACCTGTTCCACTCAATGCTTGGCATTATGGATGTGAAAACTCAGGTTTATCAAAGCGATCTGGATATTTTTGCCCAGTGCCGAAGCTGAGTTTGACCGCAAGTGAAAGCCGTTTCTAGGATCCATCGACCCTAGAAACGGTATCCGAAGTTTAAGGTCATTGAGTTGCGTGTTTCACCTTTATTGTAAAGGAAAGTCAGGTTGTAATTTTTGCCAAACTGTTTGTTAAAACCAATCAAATAGGCCCACTCTTCCATTTCCAAGCCGACGTTGTACTCAAACGGTTTTCCACCAATTTCTACGCTATCAATGGTACCGCATGATGGTTGGTTTTAAACCTTGGTACTCCGCTCCCACAAACAGCTGCGCTCGGTAATCCACCAGTTGATAACCCAACA
>NZ_NPKW01001017.1:0-387 GCF_002265885.1 Vibrio sp. 03_296 | reverse complement strand
TCGTGGTGTCTAATACTCGGTGCGTCGCGAGCGAGTTGATGACTTGCTGTAAGAATTGTCGAGCGAGCAGCAACCCTTTATTCATGTCGTGGCTGTTATCGAGATCGGGATCGACGATCAGCCCTTTCCATCCGGCGCGTGTGCGTGGTTTTTCAAAGTAAGTACGCATCACAATCAGAAGTTGCTTTTCATGCTGACGCTGAATGTTGGCTAGTTTCTGAGCATATTCAAGGCCTGCTTGTGGATCGTGAATTGAGCATGGGCCGATGATCACCAGTAATCGAGGGTCTTGGCCATTCAGAATTCGATGTGATCTCTTGGCGGCGTTGTCGAATAAACGCTTCGCTCTCTTCGTCCAGTGAGGCATGTTGAATGATCTCTTCCACA
>NZ_NPKW01001016.1:0-697 GCF_002265885.1 Vibrio sp. 03_296 | reverse complement strand
TACTTGGCGACGCACGGCATCAAAACCATTTTCCGCAGGAAGGATCAGTAAGCTCCCAGGTTTACCTGCTTCAATGCCGTGTTTGTCTTGAATGTTCAGCGTACGCGCTGAGTTGGTGCTGATCAGATCAAGCGAGTTGTTGATTTGGTCGTACCCATCACTTGGCAACATGCAGACCATGTGCAGCACTTGCAGCATGTTTGCTGTGCCGAGCGGATACCAAGGATCAAACACGTCATCGTGACCAAAACAGACGTTGATGTTGGCGTTGAGCATCTCTTTTACACGAGTCACACCACGACGTTTCGGGTAGTCATCAAAGCGACCTTGAAGGTGGATGTTGACCAGCGGGTTCGCCACGAAGTTGATGCCTGACATGCGCAGCAAACGGAAGAGGCGAGAGGCGTATGCACCGTTGTAAGAGCCCATCGCCGTTGTATGGCTTGCGGTTACCTTGTAGCCCATGTTGAACTTGTGCGCTAACGCCGCCAGAGTTTCAACAAAGCGTGACTGCTCATCATCAATTTCATCACAGTGCACATCGATACGAAACGGTCTGTATTTTTGTGCCAGTTCAAAACGTAATGCAGCGACTCAATGCCGTATTCACGAGTAAACTCAAAGTGAGGAATCGCGCCAATCACATCCGCACCTAATTGAACCGCTTCCTCTAGCAACTCTTTGCCGTTCGGGTAAG
>NZ_NPKW01001015.1:0-901 GCF_002265885.1 Vibrio sp. 03_296 | reverse complement strand
TCAATTTTGCTCTCTCTCCGATGATGGTTTGGTCGGAAAGTTGCTCTTCTGATTCAGATGAACCCTGCTGCAATGAAAGAGTTAGGCATTGAACACGCCTCACCTCAGGATTTCTCTAATCCGTTATTTCAACTGTTTAAACTTAAGCTATCACCGCACTTGAAAATGGCCGCTCAAGGGCAACGTTGACGGGCATTAATGTGCCATCGGAGAGAAAATTTTCGCTGGAACTTATCTCCCATTGTGGTGGAAAACGGCATCAGCGGCATCATTGTGCAAGGTCAAGATATTACAACCCTGATTGATGCGGAGAAGCAAAGTAACCTTGCTAGGCGTGAAGCAGAACAGTCTGCCAAAACCAGAGCTGATTTCCTCGCCAAGATGAGTCACGAGATTAGAACACCACTCAACGGTATTCTAGGCATTGCTCAGCTTCTAAAAACGTTCGGTGAACGATGCAGAGAACTTAAAACAAGTGGATGTGCTGTGTAATAGCGGAGAACATTTACTGGCAGTGTTAAATGATATTCTAGACTTCTCTAAGATTGAGCAAGGCAAGTTCAATATCAAAAAACGCGACTTTAACTTTTACGATACCCTCAATACTTTGGAGAATATTTATCGGCCAATTTGCCGTGAAAAGGGGTGAAGTTCGAATTCCAATAACCAGATCCCACTCGATTGCCAATTGCACACTGACCAAGTCAGGTTGAATCAAATTATGTTTAACCTGATCAGCAATGCGGTGAAATTTACCCCTACGGGCCGAATTGAGGTTTCCTTTAAGCTTGAGCAGTTTGCGCGCTCGGAGCACTCCATTTTATCGATACAAGTCAGTGATACGGGCATTGGTATTGACGAAAGTAAGTTAGAAAGTATTTTCGAACCGTTTGTTCAGGCG
>NZ_NPKW01001014.1:0-695 GCF_002265885.1 Vibrio sp. 03_296 | reverse complement strand
TGGATTCTAATAGCGCTTTAGCTTCATGATAGTCTTTAACCATTTGTTCAAATCTTGGTTTCATAACCGCTTTTTTTATTATGATGTTTTACGCGTTTTTACTCATTTATTTTCCTTCATCGAACATCATAATAACTCATAATTTAAATATATTTTCATCTACAGACTGTTTATAAACTCAACTCTAACTCGCGCCCTACCGTATAAAAACGAGAGAACACAACATCGTGAGTCGCAAAACACCAAGATGAAAATACCTGATAAAAACCAGCAACATACCGATTGCTTAATATCAATAAACCATCAATTATTATGATATAAAAACTGAGGCTATTTAATGGAAGATAAAGAAGAAGTAACTACAGATGTAATATAACGAAAGGAATCGAAAGAAAACTAAGAATAGACYTGAACTATATATTTCATAAATAACACATGTTTGAAAACCATGTGCACTATACTCCGATCATTCGAAAATGATAGAAATTTCTCTCATTAAATTTCTGCTGCTGTTCCTTTTAAAGAGTTCAAAAGTCTATGAACTCGCCACTGCTTAGCTAAAACGACAAGTAACTTGGGCAAAAAATGACATGACAGCTGAAATGGAAACCTAAAAAACGCCAGCAAGATTGACTGGACTTTTTTTAAATTACGTTCAATTAGGTCTGGAAGACGTTGCCCTGGCGCTTTGGTTT
>NZ_NPKW01001013.1:0-752 GCF_002265885.1 Vibrio sp. 03_296 | reverse complement strand
TGGACACAACACATTCATCAAATCCAACAGAAATGGCAAGCGTGAGCTGACGTGACGTGTGATAGTGTTCGTTCTCGAAGATATGTAATAAATCCGGACCAGCAACAAAATAATTAACGCAAAAGCACCAATTAGTATCATTCATTCAAATCAATGACCTCTTGACTCACTGCTAGTAAGCCACCTCCAATCGTTAAGAACAGAGGTACTATTTTAAATAGATAGTAAGTTTGAGCGATAAAGTCACTATAGATCCCCGCGGCGACCAGTTTCTTTTTGGTTTCTTCTTTAATTAAAACTAAAACGATTTAAAAATGACAAAAAAGATCATCACGTTTCTGTTGCTCTTTGGTTGAACCAATTATTTTTCTAACCGATATTTCTGCTCTGGTTTCATCCCACATTTTTAAGGTAAAAATAGCCACAATAACAGAAACAACAAGTGCAACTAAAATAAATATGACACTAGGAAGAGAAAAATTCATGATTTCACTCCCCGCAAATAAACCAGATACAAATAAATCCAATAATCTCACTAGTAAGAACGTAGTAAAATATCGGTTTCCCACCTTCCTCAAACATTACATAATTATAATTTTCTGGACTTGTAAATTTCAAAATCAACAAGAAGATAACGGGTAAACAAGCAATGATTTTGGCTGACATTCTCGCTTCAGACGTTAACGAACTTTTCTTTTTGTCGACGGCGCGCGCTTCAAACATGATGCGGTTAATACGAGAGATAACTTCTT
>NZ_NPKW01001012.1:0-901 GCF_002265885.1 Vibrio sp. 03_296 | reverse complement strand
TCTCTTGCTGAGGGTTAGTGTCTGACCAGACTGAATCGAATTTTTGCGGTTGTTTGATCTTCTCTTCTGTAATGACGACTTCTTCTATGATGCTTTCTTCTGGCTTTTTGTGGGGCTCAATAATCGTTTCGATAGGCTGAATATCAACGGCTAAATTATCCGAAGAAGAGACGTTATTCTCACTAATTACATCATTTGAGTTGTTGATTTTCTTCAGTAATAACGTTTTTATTTAATTCAATCTCACTATTAAAAAATAATACGGATGAAAAAACAGCAACGGTCATAACAGATAATAATGCTAATTTAAAATCACTTATATATTCCCAGTTAACGTAGTTATTGGTCAATATAATTTGTTTTATAAAAAATAAATAAAATGAGTGTGATCTTGATTCAAAAATGGCCTTGAAGAAATTCAATTTATTATTGTCATGTGAATATGTGCCTAACTTTTAATTTAAATGTCGAATAATTGWTTTTTCTCTGACATAAAAGGTGTGAGATTTGTTCTAGGTAGAGTTTTTACTCAATTGTGTTTTTTGTCTAGTAATGTGCAGGTATCGTAAATGTGCTTTTTGAGCGTAAAGCGCCAGCTTTTGCTCGATTTAATGAGGTTAAATGTTCGAACGCTCATTTTGTGAGTGAGTTATCGAACACGAAGGAAAAAAAATGACACACTATCAGTATGCTTATTAGTGAATAGGAAGATACCTATGGTGAGTTCCAGTCATTTTGAAACGGAAGTGGTGATACATTGGTGGTGGTGCGACGGGAACTGGCATTAGTGCGCGACTGTTCGTTGCGTGGCATTAGCTGCATTTACTGGAAAGGACGATATTCGCTTACTGGTACGTCAGGCGCAATCATGGTTATTGCATTCAGGTTCTCGTTACGCTGT
>NZ_NPKW01001011.1:0-814 GCF_002265885.1 Vibrio sp. 03_296 | reverse complement strand
CTTGAGAAAGAAATGTCGGCCACCACAGCAACTGGCCATCGGTTATGGTCAACCAATCGGGTGAATCAAACAAAAACATTGAAGATGACATACACTTACCTAGAAAGAGACGAAAATATTGCTTACCTATAAAATACAAGATTGGTTTATTCTTAWTACATATATTAACTTTTTTAACAATAATAACGATTTATTATTTGCTTGTCCTACGTTGTAGGCGTTGATCTGGGGATTTAATGAAATATACGTTTGGAAAGCGATGGAGTGTTAACTTATTGTTTCTCCTGTTCATCACTCTTTCCGTCGGCATTGTCGAACTGCTTCATCATGAGCAGAAAAAAGTGCGCCAAGAGTATTTCCAGCGAGAAGCAAAAGAGCAACTATCCACCATTCGTTCGAAGTTGGAAGCGGCGATCGTGTCGGACATCTACATCGTGAGCAGTCTAGCAACGCTCATTTCTCTTCATCCAAATAGCAACAAGCAAGCGCTTGACCAAGCTTCTGAGAAATTCTGCGCAAAGRAACATTTACGCGTTATAGGCCTCGCAAGAGATGACGTGGTGAATTATGTCTATCCATGGGTCGGAAATGAGAGCGTACTTAGGATTGGACTACAAAAAAGAACCAGCACAGTGGGAATCTATCGTTAAAGCGAAAACCATTGAAGAGATTTTTATTGCTGGGCCGATTGAGTTAGTTCAAGGAGGTAAGGCGCGTGGTGGCTCGTGCTGCCTATCTTTAGCCGATCCCCCGGCTTAATTCCCAATATTGGGGTGTGTGCAGTGCCGTACTGAATTTTGATTCGCTATTGATG
>NZ_NPKW01001010.1:0-932 GCF_002265885.1 Vibrio sp. 03_296 | reverse complement strand
CGGTAGCGTCGTCCGCAACTTTCGCTGTTAGAGGCTGCACCTTGCGCGTTAGAGGCGACATCGGATGCGGTGGTGGCCATTTCATGCATTGCGGTAGCGAGCTGTTCCAGTTCACGTAGCTGCTCTTGCATGGCCGCCGCAGATTCTTGTAGGCCACCAGAGGTGGTTTCAGAACCACGAAGAATTTCTTCACCAATGGCTTTCGACTGTTTGATCAACTGCTGAAGCGTGCCCGTGAAGGTGTTAAACCCATCTGCCAGTTGAGAGAATTCTTTGTCTGTATTGGTGTCCAATCGTTGGTCAGATCCCTTCACCGATGCCACGTCTTGAATGGCGTTATTGAGATCATCAAGAGGGCGCATCAAGGTGCGAATCAGTACCAGCAAAATCGCAATACTTAAGAGCAAGGCAACGATGGTGTATACGATGGAACTGTTGCGTAAGTCATTGATGGATTGATAAGCAATACTTTCATCGAGGACGATGCCCACATACCAGTTTTCCCCTGGTACCGACGCAAAATCGAGCGTTATAAGAAATGACCGGTCCAGTACGACTTGCTGCGGGTTTCGCGAATTTGCACGTTCGGCATGTATTCAGACATCCGGTTTGCCATTGAGCTTAGTGTCTGGATGCGCGATGGTGGTGCCATCGTTCGGAAACGATGAACACATAACCCGCATCAAACAATTTTACCTGATTCACGAGTTCGGCAAGGCCCGCTAAGCTTACGTCGTAGAATATGGCGCCAATAAATGTCCCGTTGTCTCGTACGGGGGTGGCGATGGAAACCAAAATTTCATTGGTCGCGGAATCCGCATAGGGAGCGGTGATGATGAGTTGTCCTGCATTTTTGGCAGCCTTGTACCAAGGACGAACGCGAGGATCCCAAGTCGGCCCAGGGTTCCAACTAGGATCGTTGTTAATGTTTG
>NZ_NPKW01000101.1:0-948 GCF_002265885.1 Vibrio sp. 03_296 | reverse complement strand
TCCATGTGAATCGTGAAAGAGAATGCAAAATACATCATGAGTAACAGAAAGCAAATGACAATAGTGAATCCTCATTAGAAAAAGAGAGAATTGTGTGATTTGCGTCAGGTGATTCTGTTTTATCAAAAAATCAGATTTTTTTGTAAAAAAGCTATTGCAAGCAAAGAAATGATTCACTAGAATGCGCTCCACTTATGCCGACTTAGCTCAGTAGGTAGAGCAACTGACTTGTAATCAGTAGGTCACCAGTTCGATTCCGGTAGTCGGCACCATTCTCTCCCACTTAATAGTGATTGTAGTGAGATGGTGAAAATTTGGAGGGGTTCCCGAGTGGCCAAAGGGAGCAGACTGTAAATCTGCCGGCTCCGCCTTCGATGGTTCGAATCCGTCCCCCTCCACCATATTCTTTAGGAAATAGCTCTCAGAGTTACGTGTTGCGGGCATCGTATAATGGCTATTACCTCAGCCTTCCAAGCTGATGATGCGGGTTCGATTCCCGCTGCCCGCTCCACTCACAATTTGAGTGCTGATATAGCTCAGGTGGTAGAGCGCATCCTTGGTAAGGATGAGGTCGGCAGTTCGAGTCTGCCTATCAGCACCAGCTCTCAAAGTTATTTCCTTTTGATATAAGATTTACCAATTATCTTTTTTGGTTGCGTGGTCAATTCGGGCCACCTAAATCCGTACCTAGAGGGACTATTCATGTCTAAAGAAAAATTTGAACGTGTAAAACCGCACGTAAACGTTGGTACTATCGGCCACGTTGACCACGGTAAAACAACTCTAACTGCAGCTATCTGTACTACTCTTGCAAAAGTTTACGGCGGTGCTGCTCGTGACTTCGCATCAATCGACAACGCTCCAGAAGAGCGTGAGCGTGGTATCACAATCTCTACTTCTCACGTAGAGTACGACACTCCAGCTCGCCACTACGCACACGTAGACTGT
>NZ_NPKW01001009.1:0-634 GCF_002265885.1 Vibrio sp. 03_296 | reverse complement strand
TTTGTATTCTCACCGAGTGTGACTTGTGCGGCATTTACTGCATCGATGAACAAGAAAAGAGAAAACGTGTAGGCAAGGGTAGACAACTTGGGTTTGCTTTGGCATAAAGGCGTATGGAAATAAGTAGTAGATATAGAGTATGGTTTGATTTTTTTATATTTAAAACAGTATGTTAACTAAGTTGCCATTCCTTTCTCCATTCAATGGCTTATGATTTTTCCACCATACGCTGATGAAAAGGAGTCACTACGCCTTTCCATTCACCCTTACAACTCGTTTGCAAAGGGGGAGGGCGGCGGGCGGACTCCTTTTAGTGAATTTCAGTCATTGAATTCACTCGTACAGAAAAGAACGATGACTAAAGGTGATGTGAAGAAAATGAATCAAGCACAACACGCTTTGCCGACCAGCAAAGCCAACGTAATTTTGCATGCATTTGACTGGAAATATGCCGATATCGCTAAACAGGCAAAAAAAATTCAGAGACTGGGTTGATGATCTGTGCTCGTTTCTCCGCCGCTACGCAGCGCCAAGTCACCCAAGTGGTGGCAGCGTTACCAGCCACAGGATTACCGCGTGATTGATAACGCACTTGGCAACACCACTGATTTTCAGAACATGGTGACCGAGCTCC
>NZ_NPKW01001008.1:0-510 GCF_002265885.1 Vibrio sp. 03_296 | reverse complement strand
GAGCTTGATAGGGCATGATGTCAGGCGATAGGTTCTGGATGAGATTCGCTAACGTCTGGCTGTCACTGGTCAGTGGGCTAAGCAAATAGGCATCGCCTGCATAAGCAATTAATGCGGTATTACCTTCTTTCCATTGCGGAAGTAGGTCGAGCGCCTTATACCTTGCCTGTTGTAAACGGCTTGGCGCAATGTCTTGCGCATACATGGATTGCGACATATCCATGCACAACCCGATTTTGATCGCTGTTGAAGTTGGGGCGCGTGGTGTGTTGCCAGCTTGGTGATGCCAGCGCAAGGATGGCGACAACCCAAGCGCTCAACCACAATAGTATTGACCAGGCGCTTTTTGCACCTTTTGTTGGTGTTTGGCTAAGATGGGCTGCCACTGGGCCTTGCGATGCTTGCCTTTTAAAGCGCCAAAATAACCAAGCGACAGGTAGGACAATCAAACCGAATAGCCATTTGGGCTCAAGAAAAATCAGTTCAGACATGATTTCTCCGTAATACAAA
>NZ_NPKW01001007.1:0-868 GCF_002265885.1 Vibrio sp. 03_296 | reverse complement strand
TGAAGATACCGTATTGACGGGCTAACAAAGCACGCACAACATCTCATTTAGAAACGGTGTTTTGAAAATGACTGGTGTTCGCTTTCGCGAGCAGTAAAATCGTCGCAAGCCTAGTAAAAACTGGTTTGCGACTTTTATTTTCTTTTTGGGGGTAATCACCGTGTTTGTCGGTAAAACAACAGAGCTCGCCTTTACATCTTGTCTCTCTTCTAATCTCAAGCAAATCATTGCGCAGGTGTTAGCTAAACTGGCTGAGCCAATTGAAGATGGGCGTCATGAGTTGGACGGCGACAATGCGTTCTTTCTGGTCATGAGTGACCATACTCAGCCGCTCACGTTAAGAAAATCAGAATGCCACCAGCGCTACCTCGACGTACAAATTCTGTTAAGCGGGAAAGAGACGTTCGGCTACAGCTTGCAACCTTTTGAAGCGTTGGATGAAGATTATCTCGCAGAGCGAGACTTGGCATTTAGTCACCATGTTGTGGATGAAAAGTTTGTGACACTCGGCGAAAACGAGTTCATTATTTTCCCACCAGGGCAGCCTCATCGTCCTCTTATCGCGCCAGAAGGCGAAGGCTCACCCGTGCGTAAAGTGGTGATTAAAGTGGATGGCGCAACGCTTTAACCTCACTTAAGATCAGTATGATAAAACGTAGCTGCGCCACTTCGCTTGGGCCGCATCGTTTATCCATCTAATATCGTGAGCTTTACTGGATTTAAACCTCACACAACTTGCATGCCTGCCGTGCCACTTCCAAACTATCTGAAGAATCCATTTTTGGGCTTGGTCCGTTGCGAACATTTATCCATAAAGCATTGACGTATTGTTCTGTGATGTTGCTCTGCGCATGTACATCACTCGAAA
>NZ_NPKW01001006.1:0-765 GCF_002265885.1 Vibrio sp. 03_296 | reverse complement strand
TGAAACCCATACGGTTAATGATTCCTTCCGCACCTACTAAGCGGAACAAACGTGGTTTATCATTTCCTGATTGTGCTCTAGGTGTAACGGTACCAACTTCAACAAAGCCGAATCCCATTGCGTCAAATGCTTCGATACACTCACCAATTTTTATCCAGACCAGCCGCAAGGCCAACTGGGTTTCGGAAAGTGAGTCCCATGCATTCTACTGGTCGATTTGGGAGTTGTTGACGATAGAAAAGATCAATTGGTGTGCCGGTAAAGCGTTTGAAGTTTTGGATAGCGAGATCGTGTGCCTTTTCTGCATCCAATTGAAAAAGCCAGCTCTGGCAAGACGGTAAAGCATTGTGCCTCCGAAAGAAAAAAGCCCCGTGTAAACGGGTTGGCTATTATTTACTTAAAAGAACAACATTTCAAACAAAAATACGTACAAAGATATTGATATTCCAAATGCATCATTCGATTAAATTGATTTAAAACAGATGGTTAATGTTTTTATTTATTGAAAGTTAGTGAAAGGCATGAGGAATGGTAACGAATTGCCAGCAATCAAAAAGTGACAACGCAACTTATTGTTGGTTGTTTTTGCTCTTCAATATAAAAAAGCCCCATCTAAGGGGCTTTTTCATGTCAGAGACTCAAAACATTAACTATTTGAGCTGCAATTTAAGTTGAGAAGAACCAGTTCTCTCAATGCGACCGAGAACTTGGCAAACTCATGCACACTACCCACTTTGAACTCGTTGAGAATGCTTTCCCAACGAT
>NZ_NPKW01001005.1:0-1030 GCF_002265885.1 Vibrio sp. 03_296 | reverse complement strand
TTATGTCGCAAACTTCAGCTACGAAGTGATTAGCGCCCCGATTTTTGCAGGTGTCAGCTTGATGGCGATGAGCCATGCTGCAGGCTTACAGACGAAAACTCGCCACATCAGCAAAGGGCTTCAATACACGATTCCCGTTATTCTTGCCACTTTGTTCAGCTTGATGCTTCAAGGCTTACTGGGACATCTGATTTTTCCTTTGCTTTCACTTTATCTTTCAATGGCGTTTAGTCACTCGATTCTGCTTATCTGCGAAAAGAATGTTCCACCAATGCAATCTCTGCTGCTTTCTTTACGTGCGATCAACCGAAAAATTCTAGTGGTATCAGGTTTGTACCTGCTGGTGATGGTGATGTTTGCGGTAGCAACGGTTCTTTTATGGCATTCGGGTGTATTTTTGTTTTGCCATTTTTCTTCCATCTCAAAGGTATTCTCTATCGTGAGATGTTTGGTATCCGTTTGAAAATAGTGGCGACCTCCGGTTCTGACGACAATAACGATAACAATTCACAGGTATTTAATAGCTTAACCCATCACAATCTACATTTTTAAAAGTGACCGCTGTTGCGGCTTTTGTTGCTTTCTCTGCTGTCGGTCCTTATGTGTTCTATCGAGACCATCAACTTAAAGAGCCAGTGCAAGCTATGGAATCTTTACCTGACTTCGCTGCGATTCAAAATGTCGCCGARGAAAAAAAGGGCCTTTTTCGACTATCTAAGACCTATGGTGGCGCTGGAAAACCAACGTGTGCTTGAAGAGCGTTCTTTTCTAGAATCGTTGGATATGGCCAACTTATCGAAAAAGCAGAGCGCTCGACTCGACAAGTTAGCCTCTCGTTACGATGTCACACTATCAATAGAAGAAGCAAGTGAGGACTCAATCAACGAATTGTTGGTAAGGGCGAACGTACTTCCTGAAGCGCTCGTCATGATTCAAGCGGCCAACGAATCGGCTTGGGGAACTTCGCGCTTTGCTCGTCAAGCAAACAATCTCTTTGGCCAGTGGTGCTACACCCCAGGATGTGGTGTGG
>NZ_NPKW01001004.1:0-1084 GCF_002265885.1 Vibrio sp. 03_296 | reverse complement strand
TAAGCAATGCACCACACCCCCTCTAGAACTAAAGATAACTCAATCTCTTTGCTGCCTAGGAAACCATTGCTACGAAATTCGAGCTCTTGATAACAACCAGAGMGCGACGCAAAATTTTGCCCGCGAAGAAAACCTTTCTCGACATCCGCTTTCACCATGTTAAAACCAGCGCTAGTGATTGCGGCAATCACTTTTTGTACCACTGGCAAAGGTTTAACATCAATAAAGTCTCGGTCTCGCGGGTCTATTGCAAACTCAATGTCTAATGACGTTTCCAGCCAAACATGGCATTGGTTTTTCAATGCGTTCACTGTCGGTGACTGGCGTTTCATCGTGAAGTTTTAACTCAAAAGCCACGCTTTTTKKCTCGACCCGCTTGAATGTAAATTGGCTCTACGGCTTGAATTTTGTCGATGGTGAAGGTTTGATAGCTCACGCCATTCTCTGATTCAACTTTGACCTCCGTGTTGAGCTTGACTGTAATTGCGTCGATTTTCTGCTCAACATCACCGCCTTGAATATGCACCTGACCTTTTAGAGTTTGCCCTTGCTGCACGCTCATTTCATCAAGAATTGTATCGACCTTCGCCGCCCCAATACCCAAAGACGCTTTTAACTTCTTAAACATACCTTTCCTTTCTATCTTTGTACTATTTCAGTCGTTTTGTTATCAGATTCTGTTACACACCTACTAACTGCAAGAAATTACTCACCTCGCTCGTAACAATGTGTTTCACCACAAAATGTGGTGATTAAGTTGCATTTTCAACGTTAATTACGCACTATTTGTATAGTCAATTAGAGGGAAGATTATGCCATCACCGCTGTATATTCAGATCAACAGTTTATTGAAAGAAAATCGACAAGTGGCAGAGTGGCACATCGGCTTTAAGATCGCGACTGAACTAGAGCTGACCGAGCAATTTGGCGTTAGCCGCATGACCGTCAACAAAGCCATTCGCGATTTGGTCAATGAGGGGAAATTGCAAAGGCGACCCCGTTTAGGCACGTTTGTCTGTGATAAACCAGAAAAGGCGGAATCTCCACTGCTCGATGTGCGTAACATTGCTGAAGAAGTGGTCAA
>NZ_NPKW01001003.1:0-656 GCF_002265885.1 Vibrio sp. 03_296 | reverse complement strand
TTGAAGGTACGATCACTGACCTACCAAACGCGAAAGCGAAGAAGAAAAAATAATCTTCTTAGCGAATAGTCAAAATAAAACCGCTGAATCATCAGCGGTTTTTATTTCCTCAAAAATGGCCCCACGTTTTACTCGGCATAAAAAAGGTTGGCCGTGGCCAACCTTTATATGAGGTTACTGGTGCTATTCGTGTTCGCGTTTATAGATGCATAGCATGTCTAAGTAGCTGCTGACCAGTTTGCTCAGCTCTGCAGTATTGTTGGTGCGGTTTGCTTGAACAAACAGCGAGTAACAAATGCCGTGGAACAGGTTTGCCAAATCTTCTGGGTTGTGTTGATCACACACTTCACCGCGTTCAATGGCTTTGATGAACATGTTTTGTACCAGCAACTGATTAGTACGGTTGGTGGTGACAAACAGAGGCCAAACTTCGTCACGCGTTGACGCACTCCACTCGAACCAAACTTTCAACCAGTGATTGTCTTGCACCACAAGCTCAATCATTGCGTTGGTGATGTTGGCGATGTTTTCTTAGCGTGAGATCCAAATCGATGTTGTCAGATAGGAAATTAGAAAACTGACGAACGACATGATTAAGCACTTCGTCTACAAGATCTTCGCAGAGTTGGGAAGTAGTTGAAGACGGTCGCCACAGA
>NZ_NPKW01001002.1:0-869 GCF_002265885.1 Vibrio sp. 03_296 | reverse complement strand
ACACTGCTTTGCTTTGGCTCATTAGCGACRCTAGGCTGTGCCATTGTTGCCGCAACCAAGACCAATCCCAGTACTGTTAACGCAACAAAAATACTGTGCCAACCAAAGCTATCTGCTAATACAACACCCAACTGAGGGCGAGCGCAGGAGAAAGCGCCACCAGCGGCATAATGGTAGCAAAATTGTTGGCTACTGCTAGGTAGTGAACGTTTGATGACCAYGGCTTGCCAGATCACGGCCGGCGCGGCACACCCGATCGCTTGCACAAAACGCAAGCTGAGCAGTTGCCAACTTGATCACTGAACGACCAACCCAATGAGGCCAGCGTAAACAGAGCAAGGCCAGCTGCCAAGGTATTACGGTGGCCAAACTTATCAGAGGCAAGGCCCCAAAGCAGTTGACCGACTGCCATGCCGACCAAGAAAACGGTTAAAGAGAGCGCGATCTGACTCTGGTCCGGTCATAAAGTCGATTTCCATCGCTTTAAAGGCAGGGAGATACATGTCTGTTGCGACAAAGCCGAGCATCGAGAGGGCTGCAATGATACACAAGCTGTAATTTTGAAATGTTCATAGTTATTCCATTCAATTTTTTCACTACAAATGTTTTGTGATCAGTTGGCGCCAACCCTGATTTATATGCCCTGCTATTCTATTTTTCGCATTTGATAAAATAAAACGCTAAAATTCGTGGTTATCAATCAAAATTTTTGAAAGGTAGGCTGTGTTTCAAACCGTCGTCTAGAAATGTTGGATACCGTCGCTCGTTTAGGCAGTTTTACTGCCGCCGCTGAGGTGCTGCACAAAGTGCCTTCGGCCATCAGCTATGGTGTGCGTCAAGTGGAACAAGAACTTGGCGTGTTGCTGTTT
>NZ_NPKW01001001.1:0-773 GCF_002265885.1 Vibrio sp. 03_296 | reverse complement strand
TTTGGCTATCACTGTGAGCTTACTAACCGTATCAACAATAGATAAATATGAGTATTTTAGCCAATATTCTGTCACGTAGCTCCACTAGCAGCAAAGCACTTGATTTTCATTACGTATATTTTCTTGGTAAAATATAACCATCAAAGCCTTTTCTTTGTTGAATGGTTGAATAGCAGGCGATTTTTTTTGATAGCCCTGTCACCAATCTGGCTTAGTTCCCATACATTTTGCTCAAACAGCACAGGAAATTCAGAATCATTAATTACAGCAAGTGATTCCAACTCATCCCAATTTCCACGTTCAATTGCTGGCAAAAGCACATCCTCGACATGGTTGGTATCGATATCTTCAACAAACTCTTCAAAGCTAACTTTGCACCACTCGCTGTTTTAATCGTTTCATAGTGTYCCCAGTCAGTCTATGCATACAAAAATAGCGACCATTCGCCTCAAGTAAAGCCTCTGCTTCTTTCAGAACATTTTCTGATATGTTTTGAGATACGATTTCTTCAAATGCCTCAATTCGCTTTTCCAACTCCTCATTTTCAGGATTGAAGATCAGCAGTATAATTAAGTTAGTCTACTCTATAAATGACAAAAGTTTATAGACCTGATTAGGTTCATCGACCAGTTTGGCATTGAGGCACTCATGGCATTTATCAAATTGGTAGCAATGGAGTTTTGATGAATCATCTATGACTCCCATTTTTTTGCTGCTGCCTGAGCTAGCTTATCCTCTTGACCTTCGAACTCTGGCTTACCATCACAACATGT
>NZ_NPKW01001000.1:0-1033 GCF_002265885.1 Vibrio sp. 03_296 | reverse complement strand
GCTCAATGCATCCTCAATACAAACCGATGTCGCCTCTGCCTGCTCAATGACAATGGATGAGATGTCTTCTCATGCGATGCATATGCCCCCTCCTTCTGAGAAAAACAGTCACCCACCCTGTATGAATGATGACCTTGCCATTCATAGTTGCTGTACTGCAGCCTGCGTGAGTGTTTTTGCCTTTCTTCCACAAAGTAGCTACAGCCTACAAGCCCATTACCAGTTGGCGTTGATTCCGCATGAATCCTCCACATTGGTCATCCAAAGACAGCAATCTCTCTCATCGCCCCCGATAGCGTAATCCGATCATCGATATGTCGTATCACAAGCTCTAACGAGCTGTGGTGTGTATTTTTCACGTCGCTTTTGACGTGTCAGATTGGATTATAAAATGAAACCGAGCCTTTTAGCGCTGTGCATCAGCGTATCTGCTCTGGTGGTGACTCCAGTGATGGCACAATCAGTCGTTGCCAGCCCAAGTCAGTCACTTTCCAAGAGTGAACCTTTAACGCTGCTTATTGAGCAAGCTCTGGCAAACGACGCCAGCCGCAAGCAGTTCTATGCCCAATCGCAAGCAATGCGAGAAACCGGTGTCGCCGCTGCGACTCTCATGGATCCCAAACTCAAAGTGGGTTTTGGTGGTTTACCGGTCGATAGCTTTAAGTTCGACGAAGACCCAATGACCAACATTTCTGTTGGTCTAATGCAGCAGTTTGAACCGAGGTTCAACGCTAGACTTACAGAGTAAAAAAGCCACTCAGCAAGCCGATGGTATGGCGCTTCAAGTCGACACCCGCGAACGGGAAGTGGCCAACAGTATGACGCAACTTTGGCTGGAACTCGGCTATCAGCAGCAAGCTGAACGCGTTCTACGTGAAATCAGCGTTAATGCGTGAGCTGGAAAGTTCATCAGTACCAACTATTCGATTGGTAAGAGTGAAGCCCAAGACCTGCATCAACGCACAGTTGCAAGTCAGCCAATTAGAAGAAAAGCTGCAAGCCAACCAACAGATGCAACGTCGCATTCTGTCAC
>NZ_NPKW01000100.1:0-7534 GCF_002265885.1 Vibrio sp. 03_296 | reverse complement strand
CATTCTCACCCGTCCGCCGACTCGCCACCCGAGAAACAAGTTTCTCTGTGCTGCCGCTCGACTTGCATGTGTTAGGCCTGCCGCCAGCGTTCAATCTGAGCCATGATCAAACTCTTCAATTAAAAGTTTTTTGAAGCTTTCGCTTCGGCTCAATGAATACTGAATAAATTGACTGTGCCGATACTTAGTATCGTTTTGGTCACTCAGTTCATTGATAAATCTTTTGGATTATCATCAACGAGTGCCCACACAGATTGATAGGTTTAAATTTTTAAAGAGCTTCTAACTTTCTTAGTGGCTTTGCCACCATCTCGTTAGGGGTGCGTATATTACAACGCTTTATTTGAGAGTCAAGCGTTTTTTCAAACTTTCTTTCATCTCTTTCCTGACTTACTTTGTGATGTTTGTCTCACTCCGTGTCAGTGAGGCGGCATTATAAGGAGTTCTTTCCAGTGCGCAATACTTTTTTTTGAATTTAATTTCGTTCGGTCAACAAAGCATCAAATTGGTCTTTTTTGCATATATTTTCAGCACATTTGACCCTCATCACACCATTACGTTGGAAAAAGACTAAGCATAAACTTAAGATTTGTGTGTCTATTTTGTTAATAGGCATTCATTTTTGTCTGTACCCTAATGTAGTAATCCAATATGACGTTTAAAAAAGTTATTGCGAGTGCCGCTCTGGCCATTTTGGGTGGTTTCATTTTCTCGCAGCTCGATATTTCTCCAGCCATCAGTTTTGTTATTGGTGTTGTACTTACAACTTTACTTATCTCTTTTTTTCCACACACGCCAACGCTTACTGTTACTGATAGTGACTCTTCGCTTCCAACCAAAACACTTTATGTGGGCAACCTTCCCTATAAAGCGAACGAAACTCATGTTCGCGAACTGTTTGCACAACACGGCCAAGTTTATGGTGTACGTTTGATGAAAGATAAGCGTACGGGTAAAAGAAGAGGCTTTGGGTTTGTCGTGATGGCCAGTGGGGATGCTGAAAATGCTATCAATGCACTTAATGAAAAGGAGTATGCGCAACGTACGTTGAAAGTTCGCATTGCAAATGAAATGAAACACTCTATAGAGGATAAAGTTCTATAGCGTTAAAACCCATCGTTTGTAGTGACCCATTCAGCGCAGCTTCATCCCAAGGCTGCGCTGTGCTAAAGATGCGCCACGGTGTCTTAGTACTTTGTGGTGATAATTGATGGAGGAGGCTCTGCACGCGACGAGCAATCGCTTCTCCAGAATCAACCAAAATAATCTCATCACCCAGTACTTGCTGTATTTCTTCTTTTAGCAGTGGAAAATGGGTACATCCTAGTACCGCCACGTCCACTTTGTGTTTCATCGGTTTGAGTATCATTGCCAGCTCTTGCTGATCTACTTGACGCCCTCTTAGTTTCTCTTCGGCGATGTCCACCAAGCGAGTCGAACCAAGTAACTCGACTTCTTTCTCATGCGCGAAATCACGAATGAGATCGTGTGTGTATTGACGAGTCACCGTTGCTGGCGTTGCAATTAAACCCACCGCTCGATTCGCCAAAAGAGAAGCTGGTTTGATCGCAGGCACGACACCAACAACGGGAATAGGCAACTTCGCTCTTAAGGTGGGGAGCACAATGGTGCTGGCGGTGTTGCAGGCAATAACAACAAGGTCTATCGCAAATTGCTGTGTCATTTTGACCACCAGCGCTTCCACTCTAGCCAGTAAGGTTTCTTGCGATAGTTCCCCATAGGGATAGGCTTGGTTATCAAACAAATAGTAGTAGTTCACTTCAGGCAGTCGTTTGTTGATTTCCTGAAAAACCGACAACCCGCCAACACCGGAATCAAAAATCAATACATTCGGCTGATTTGAACTTTCCACTCTGATAAACCTACTTAGAATAAAACGACCAAATCATACTCTCTCATGCTGATTTAGCAACGTTGCGTTATACCTTTGATAGGTGAATCGTCCATCGGTTTCTTGTACCGTCAACTGCAAACGTATTTCACCCGCAAAACCCGGCGCTTTAACCACAAGGGTATGGAACTCCCCATTCTCGCCACAAGGGTCAACATCAGCCGGAAGCGACGCCAACAGCTCATTATTATACCAGCGCCCACACCAATCAGGCTTGAGCGTATTTCCATCCGTCGTAACGAGTATTGTTTTAATCCCTCGAGCAATAATTTCGTGGGCCAGATCGAGACTCGACTCCCCTAACAGCGGAAAAACACACTCCCATCCAGCAGGCTCAATATAGCTACGTCGGTAATCGGCAATACCGTTGCAAAACATATCACCAAAGGCGATGGCATCAAGATTGATTGAAGAGGCTTGCAGTGCACGAACTATTGTTTGTTGATACACCTCGTTTGACGGAAAAACTTGGGGCAAAGCAATTTTAATCAGCGGCAAGTTGAGCAGTTGAGCCTGCATCTCAACCACTGCTAATGGGGTGGCCTGAAAAGGGACCTCATTATCTACGTATGTCGTATAAAGACCGACGACTTGATAGTCAGGGTTTTCCATTAACCTTAGTAAGGTCAACGTGGAATCTTTGCCACTTGACCAACTGATAACAACCTTCTTTTTCATCACGCCCTCTGAAAAATAAAACCGCCCGAAGGCGGCTTTGAACATTAGAAACGGTAATTGACCGTTGCAAACCAATTTCGGCCTTCACCTACGTAGTATTTGCCACCCGAGCTATGTGCGGTTTGATACTCTTTGTCGAACAGGTTGCCGACTCTGGCACCTAGCGTTAATGCTTCTGTGATCTTGTAGTTAGCACTTATATCCAACAGGGTATAGGCATCCATCGTTTTGCCCGTGCTATCTTTGCGATCACCCACGTAATTCGCAACGGCAGAAAGCCCAAAGCGATCCGCCGAATAGGTCGACACCCAACTGAAGTTTTCGCGCGCTCTGCGGATCAAAAGGCTATCGTCTGATTTATCTCGAGGATCTTTCCATTCTGCAGAAACACGATGTTCAATCACACCTGTCTCGAACAATGCTTCAATTTCAATGCCTTCAATTTTCGCATTATCAATATTCGAAGGGGTCCAAGCACCTCCAGGCCCAGTAGGAGCCCAATCGATCATATCTTCAATTTCGTTTCTGTATGCTGAAACATCAATTTGCACAAAAGGCAAATAGCTGCGAATCCCTACTTCTGACGACTTTGAGGTTTCTGGCTTCAAATTTGGATTACCTGAACCTGGCCAATATAGATCGTTAAATGTTGGAGCTTTAAAACCTGTGCCCGTTGAAGCTATAAACTCAACATAATCAGATGGAGCAATGCCTAAGCCTAGATTCCAAGTGTTGTGTTTACCAAATGCGCTATCATCGTCAGAGCGAATACTTGCTTCAGCAGTAACGATGTTCTTAGAGAAATGAGCCGTAACATATGCGGCTTTATTGTCTTTTTCCGTTTTGCTGTAATTCGTGGCATTCGCGCCGCCTTGGCGTGCATTCTCTTGATCATAATCCACGCCAGCCGCTAACGTGAGTGCAGGCACAACAACCCAATGGTTCAGCCACGAGACTGAATTTCGGCTGGAGAAAAGCGCGGTTTTAGCAACCATACCGCTGGCGACACCATCCCACGATTCATTATCACTACGTGACACCATCAACTGAGAAGAATAGTTGTCTTTATGGAAATTTAATGAACCAGCAATGCTATAAAAATCAGTATTGCTCTCATTCTTCACACCTGAAAACTGGTTTGCGTATTCAACATCTGAACTCAGCTGATAACCATTAAACTGAACAGACCAAGCGTCGTTGATCTCATGACGAAGTGAGCCAAACAAAGTTTGAGATTGATAACCGTGACTGTCATCACTTGGTGCAACTTCATTGACTCGATAGCCATCACTTTTCTCATCTGAAAAGACAAAAGAAGCCTGAGTTGAATCATTTAACTCTCCTGAAGATCGCCATGCCAATGATGAATGGTCATCATTGCCATAACCCAAGTTCGCGTCATGCTTAGTTTGGCGGTTTGCTGGGATAGTCTTGATATGAATGACGCCACCAATAGCATCTGAACCATAAATTGCCGCTCGAGGCCCACGCACCACTTCAATCTGTTCAATAGCGAAAGCTGGGATTAAGCCTAACTCAGCACCACCGGCTGTTGCTGAGTTAATTTTGACGCCATCAACGAGCACTAAAGTGTGTTTTGATGAAGTACCACGTAAAAAGAGGCTGCTGATTTGCCCTTTACCACCTTGACTATTTACCTCCACACCGGGAAGTGTTTTCAAGATATCAAGAGCAGTGGTCACGTTCAGTTGCTCGATTTCAGCCTTCGTCACCACGCTAATCGACGCTAAAACGGAAGATTCAACTTGCTCAAAGCGGTTGGCTGTCACGACAACAGTGTCATCGGTTTGCACTTCTTGAGCGTGTAAATAAGAGATAGGGGTAAACAGCGATGCCATGGCGATCGCTAAAAGAGACTTTTGCATTTTGTAATCCTAAATCGCGTAAATCCTACCGAGCATGAAGATAAGGCTTCCAGTGTTTGCTCAGTTGCTGGCAGGTATTCGGACTCAAGAGCTGTTAACCTACTTGCCTGACTTCCCACACGATTCCATCGTGCAGTGTCTGATTAAGCTTTCGTTCTCTATTACCGCTGCGCGTCAGTTCCGGATTCACACCGGATTCCCTATTCAGCCATCTATACTTCTAGATAGCACCAGCTTGAAGCGCATACTATTAAGCGATTGATTATTTGTCCAGTTAGAATTCGCATAAGCTATATTTTTACACGGCAGTCTTTATCAATTTCCCCTTGGCACTGGACAATGAACAGGGATTGAATAAAATCTGCGCTCTTTATCTCTAAAGCACCCGAAAGGTATTAATTCATGGCGACTCTTGATGTAAACCCACAACGCTATCAGCAACAGTTAGCAGAAAAAGTGCAACGCTTAACCGATATGTTCGCACCTTATCAAGCCCCTGAGCTGGAAGTGTTTGAGTCTCCAGATCAGCACTACCGCATGCGCGCTGAGTTCCGCGTTTGGCATGAAGGGGAAGAGATGTACTACATCATGTTCAACCAAGAGACGCGTGAAAAATACCGTGTTGACCAGTTTCCGGCAGCAAGCCGCTTGATCAACGATCTCATGCCTTTATTGATTGATGCGATGAAAGACAATGAATCACTGCGTCGTAAACTGTTCCAAGTCGATTTCCTTTCCACTCTAAGCGGCGAGATTCTGGTGTCTCTGCTTTACCATCGCCAATTGGACGATGCGTGGATTGAAAATGCCAAAGCCTTAAAACAGCGCCTGAATGACGAAGGTTTTAACCTCAACTTGATTGGTCGCGCTCGTAAAATGAAGATCGTCCTGGACCGTGATTACGTGGTCGAAAAGCTCGACGTCAACGGCAAGCCTTACATCTACCAGCAAGTGGAAAATAGCTTTACTCAACCGAACGGCAAAGTCGCGGAGAAAATGTTGGAGTGGGCGGTCGATTGCACCCAAGAAAGCCAAGGCGATTTATTGGAGCTCTACTGTGGTAACGGCAATTTCTCCCTTGCGCTGGCGCAAAACTTTGAGCGCGTTCTGGCCACAGAATTGGCAAAACCGTCGGTGGAATCGGCGCAATACAATATTGCTGCGAACAAGATTGAGAATGTGCAAATCATCCGCATGTCAGCGGAAGAGTTTACCGAAGCCATGGAAGGGAAGCGTGAGTTCCGTCGTCTGAAAGACAATGGTATCGATCTCAAGAGCTATAACTGCAATACCATTTTTGTCGATCCACCACGCTCAGGCATGGATATCGGCACTTGTAAAATGGTGCAAGGTTATGAGCGTATCCTGTACATTTCTTGTAACCCTGAGACATTAAAAGAGAACTTGGACATTCTGAGCGAAACACACCACATCACTCGCTTTGCTCTGTTCGATCAGTTCCCATACACCCACCACATGGAAGCGGGTGTCATGCTAGAGCGTAAAGCCTAAGCAGTATCAAACAAAAACGAGCCGTGAATGGCTCGTTTTTTTCGCTCTAAAATCGTACTAATCGGCACTTGGGCGACGAATGTATCCCAGCTTACTGCCAATCCACGCCAACAGCAGTAACACCACCATGATCGCGAAGAAGTTCGAGCCCGCTTCAGGATGCTGAGCTTTAATAAAGGCCGAGTGACCAAACGCCCCGACAAAAAAGCACGCCAGTCCAACCAAAGGAATCTCTTCCGACACGGGATGATTGAGATACTCGCGGTAGAGTGCCTGCACAGCCAGCACTAAGGCAATAATAGGGAAAATGGAGAAAGAGACTTCGCTCATGGTCAGCCAAGAAAGGATAGCATCGCCACACATTCCCGTGATCAACGCCAATACCAGAGTCTTCCTTTCCGAACTGCGATTCACGTTATTTTCAGTATCATTAGACATTATTCTATCTCACCTTTTAATCGGTTACGTTCACGTTCCTTGCGATACCAGTACGCACCTTTGGCGACCATTCGCAACTGCATAATCAGACGCTCGGCCAGCTCATCACGCTCGCGTCGGTCTAAGTCTAAAGCTTCTGCACCGGAACTAAAGACCAGAATCACCGACGCTTCAGCCTGCGCCAACGCTTCTTCTCGGTTCATTCCTGTGCTAATTAAATACTCAGTGAGCTCTGCAGCGAAGTGCTGCATTTCGCGAACCACAGCGGCACGAAATTCAGCCGAGGTTCCAGAGCGTTCTCTTAACAATAGGCGAAATACGTTGGGGCTACTTTCGATAAACTCCATAAAGGTTTCCACCGAAGTGCGGATCACGCTGCCTTCTTTGACGATGCGCTGACGTGCTTGGCGCATCAATTGACGTAACAGCAAACCACCTTCATCCACCATGGTTAAACCTAACTCATCCATATCTTTAAAATGGCGATAGAACGAGGTAGGCGCAATGCCCGCTTCTCTGGCCACTTCTCGCAAGCTGAGATTGGAAAAACTGCGATCAGCACTCAATTGGCTAAATGCCGCGTCAATCAAAGAACGACGCGTTTTCTCTTTCTGCTGTGCGCGAATACCCATTGATTTCATTATGATGTTTGCTCTTATCTTAAATTGGCTTTCGGCCGTTACTATAGCGCGAATCACTGCTAGCGATAAGCGATGATGCGCCTTGGCGAGCACGTTACTACTGGCCAAGGCGGTTATGCAATCTTTTGTGCTCAATTTGTCGACATTCGCCATGCCATTGATTGGTTTTCGTGAAATGTGCGTGATCACTTCCACTCTCTGCCGTGCCTGCTGTTTACCTGCTGGTATAATCAGTTAAAATCTCGCTAAAGCAATGTTAAGCAAATATAACAAGGAATGAAATCATGGCGCATGCGAATCACTTCGATGTGATTGTTATCGGGAGCGGCCCTGGCGGTGAAGGGGCAGCAATGGGTTTAACCAAAGCTGGCCTGAAAGTCGCAGTGGTGGAAAAAGAGAGCAGCGTTGGCGGCGGTTGTACTCACTGGGGCACCATTCCATCCAAAGCACTGCGCCATGCGGTTAGC
>NZ_NPKW01000010.1:0-1522 GCF_002265885.1 Vibrio sp. 03_296 | reverse complement strand
AGGGTTGTTCGAGACTAGAACGTTGATAGGCAGGGTGTGTAAGCGCTGTGAGGCGTTGAGCTAACCTGTACTAATTGCCCGTGAGGCTTAACCATACAACACCCAAAGGGTTTTGATGGACTCAAAGCAAGAACGAATTGAATGTGTAGAGAACGCAAACAGCTTTCCGAATTTTAAGAATTTGCTTGGCGACCATAGCGTTTTGGACCCACCTGAACCCATTCCGAACTCAGAAGTGAAACGAAATAGCGTCGATGGTAGTGTGGGGTTTCCCCATGTGAGAGTAGAACATCGCCAGGCTTTTAATTTAGACTTAGGTCTAACCAGTGCGGAGCGGTAGTTCAGTTGGTTAGAATACCGGCCTGTCACGCCGGGGGTCGCGGGTTCGAGTCCCGTCCGCTCCGCCACTTATTTAGAAACCCAGTCTTCGGACTGGGTTTTGTCGTTTTCAGCGTGATGAATTTTTCTTTCAAGGGAATGCTTCTCGCTTATGTCAGAGTTGAAAGCTCTGCCGCTTATACCAATCTGGACAATTAACTGGTCAGGTCTATCCATCTTCTCGAGCACATCTGTCTGACTCTGGTCGAACATTCCAAAAAACTATTCCAAGTCCTACATACTTTGGAGACAATGCCTTCGTAATCCGCAAAAGATGGATTGGCGAGATAGTGTTGTCTTAACCCACTCCACACTTGTTCTATCGGGTTTAGCTCTGGTGAATAGGGTGGGAGCTTGGTGATACTGACATTATCAAATGGCTCAGCAATGTCATTGGTATGCCAACCCGCGCCATCCATAATGACCACTGCGTGACGACCTTTTTCGGTCACCGTGGAGAGCTGCTTCAGATGCTCAACCATAATGTTCTTGTTAACCCAAGGAACGACCATTGCCTCGCCAATACCTCTAGCGGGACATACTGAGCCAAACAAATACGCATATTCAAACTGCTGCTGTTTTACCACTCTTGGTCTTGAGCCACGCTCAACCCAAAGTCGAGTTGTCGTGTTTTGCTGGCCAAATCGTGCTTCGTCCTGAATTTGCAGGGATTGACGAGGGTGCTTGGCGCGTGAAGTTATCCAAGAAAAGCCCATATGGTTGAGCAAATAGTAGCTCGAATCTGGGTGGTAGTGTTTGCCAAATTCATTAACGATATAAGCATGAATATCGTTACCAGTTAATCGACCGCCAGACGAATCCATCGCTTGGGCTTTTATATACTGCTTGGATTCAAGTACGAAGTGCGACACCTCTGAACATAAAAACAGTAAGGTGCGATAATCATGAACTTTGCTCCCGCCAAGAAGTAAAAAACATGAAATACACACACCTCACTGAGAACGAAAGGTATATGATTTCTGCGCTCAGAAAGCAAGGAATTAGTACCGCTRAAATAGCTAAACAACTGGGGCGYCAYAAAGCCACTATCTATCGAGAAATTGAACRCAATTGTCGTTACAACAAGTTCTTCGATAGGTACTCTTATCAACCAGAGCGGGCACAGCAAATGGCGCGAAACCGG
>NZ_NPKW01000001.1:0-1466 GCF_002265885.1 Vibrio sp. 03_296 | reverse complement strand
AAAACAGCGCTCAAAAAAACCGGCTTGCCGACAAACACAAAACTGAAAAGCCGAGGGGACAAAGAAAAACCATAATCCACTGATTTTACTTGATTAAGCATAACGCCGCGTTAAGGGGTGAATGCCGCATAAACCAAGTTTCCGCACACCACGTTCACCACAAAAATCACCGCAAACCAAAAATGCCACGCGGCATGAATCCCGCTTAAACGCCTTGTTATGGCTTGGACTTAAGGTGTTCTTTACTTGCCTGATTTAATCATTTCTATGATTTTGTTGGCTTTTTCGAAGTGATCTAGCTGGTGAGTTTGAATCCACCAAGTAGCTGCTTCCATTAACAACTCTGGATCGTCGTTTTTATTAGCGAAAAATGCATAAAATGAAACACCAACATTCTCACCCTTTTGTGCGATTTTCTTAGCACAAACATCTAACACTTTACGGCGTAAGGATTCACGCATTCATTATGCCCTCTTTGATTAAAGTAAAAACAACACTTTACACAACGAATAGAACACAAACAACAAACACTGTTCATCCAACCAGTATAACTTTTAAAAGAAGCCATAACGCCGCGTTAAGGGGTGAGTGCCGCCTAAACCAAGTTTCCGCAGACCACTTTCACCACCAAAACTCACTGCAAACCAAAAATGCCACGCGGCATGAATCCCTCTTAAACGCCTTGTTATGCTTAAGCTTCAATGAGTTACGTTTTACTCAAAACAAGATTAACTCGACTTTGATTTACAAACAAAAACCAAAACGTAGAAAACCGAAATGAATCATAGTTTTGATAATCAGACTAGGAATTTTGGCAAATCTGGTTTGAAGTTTGAAAACCTAGAGATGGACTTCTGATTGAGCCAACTGCCCTAACCTCGCGCTTACCCGAAAATTGATTGAGGCAACTCTCTGAATTTTCAGCGCCAAAGAATAAGTGTCCGAAAAACAGCGCTCAAAAAAACCGGCTTGCCGACAAACACAAAACTGAAAAGCCGAGGGGACAAAGAAAAACCATAATCCACTGATTTTACTTGATTAAGCATAACGCCCGGCTAAGGGGTTGACAACGCACCGCCGAACTCAAAAAACACACTGTAAACACTGAACTTACAATTTTGACACTAAAACCGCCACGCGTTGGCAATCCCTCTTGAGCCGTTTGTTATGTGGTCATTTATACTTGACTTACATCGAATGAATAATCACCTTTTTCGGATTTTATGTCTTGTAGGAATTCATCATATGTATAGTCTCTTGAAAATAAGAAAARGACTTTAAGTCAAAATAGTCTTTTGCTGTCATGAAACTTCGGGACAACTCCTTAGAAATATTTAAAGATGCTCTATGATCTATTGAAGAACTTAAGTTGAAACGAGTAACCCCTTCTAATGCGTTTTCTCCATAAACACTAGATCCAAACGAAAGTAAAGTTTTTATAAAGTCAGATTTCTTATTATCCCAGC